>NZ_JSYD01000086.1:0-21919 GCF_054824005.1 Brevundimonas sp. GN22
CAGTTTCCAGCCTTCACGTCGCCGTTTGTTGCAGTGGGGGGCGAGCGGCCCGTTGCTGGCCGTACTGGGGGCGTGTGCGCACGAGGGGGCTGTTGCCGGTAGTGAAAACGCCGTGCGTTTGCGCGTGCTGGCGATCTCCGATCTTCACTCGTCCTATGGGCGTATCGCGCATCTGCTGGCTGCCTTCCGCAATGAGGTAGCCAACCATGCGGCACCGCATCTGATCGTCGTCAACGGCGACAGTTTCGAACACGGCAATGTTGTCTCGGTGAGATCCGAAGGGGCCATCGACTGGGCCTTTATGGAGGAACTGCCGAAAATCGCGCCGACGGTTTTCAACATCGGCAACCACGACAATGACCTGATACTGGACCTGCATCCGGTGGTGGCGCGCATCCGCGCTCTCGGCATTACCGTCGTCAGCAACATCATCGACAAGCGCACCGGTCAGGCGTTCGCCCCCGCGACCGCAGACCTGACCATCGGTGGACAGCGCCTGCGCATTGTCGGCATGGGTACGCCGTCGCTGAACTCGTATCCGCAGGCCAGCCGCGAGTGGCTGCAAATCCCCGAGCCCAAGGCTTGGGCCCGCGAGAACTTCCCCGCCATGCTGTCAGCCGAGGGTATGAAACTGGTGTTGAGCCATGTGGGCGTGGTGGACGAGCGTGAGTATCTGCCGCTGGTGCCGCAAGGCACGCTGATGATCGGCGGGCACAACCACCTGCGCTTCACCCATCAGGATGGCGCGACCGGCTATATGCATCCGGGCCGATGGGGTGAGACCTACACTGTCGGCGAGTATGGCGCGGATGGCCGCGTCCGCACCGCTATCGTCGATGTCCCGACCGAAGGTTCGGGCGATCCGCGACTGGCGTCACTGGTAGCCAGCACCTTGGCGGCGCATCTGACGGATGTCGAACGCAAGATCCTGGGCGAGACGCAGCACGCGCTGACGCTGGGTGATACGGCGCGCGGGGTTTGTCGCGGCTTTGCCGATGCGGCGGATGCGGACTGGGGCTTTATCGGCCACACCACTCTGGGCACGGGCCTGAAGGCCGGACCCATCGACCAGTTCCATTTTGACGAGGTTGTCCGCTTCGATGGCCGCCTTCAGGTGGCAGAGGTCGATGCCTCACGCATGGCTGCCATCCTGAAGGTCTGCAATCAGGATCGCCCGATCCCGATCGAGGAGATGACGGGCGACTTCATCTATGCCGCCGAATGCAGCAGCGGTGCCCGTTCGCAAGGCAAGCTGCGCCTGGTGACGACAGACTGGTGCGCACGCAACCAGTCCAAATATTTCGGGACGACGGATTTGGCGTTCGTCGATGTGCCAAGTGACGGCGTGAAAGCCGTCGCACGCAAGGCGTTGCTGGGCTAGGTGTTGTTGGGCTAGGCGGCGCGCTGGTCGCGCGAGGGGCCTTTGACATAAAGGCCCGCACGCCCTGCAACCGGACGGAACAGCTTGCCGTCGGCCTTCTCGTCCAGCCCGAGGAACAAGCAACCGTCGTCAAGCAGCGGCTCATAGAGCCGGTCGAGAACCTTGGCCCGTGCATCGGGGATCATGTCCGAGACGACGTTCCGGCAGAAAATCAGGTCAAACGGCCCCTTGCCAGCCAGATCGACCGGTAGGGGGTCCAGAAGGTTGGTCCGGTCAAAATGGACGGCGTGACGCAGTTCCGGTCGCGCCTGCCACTGGTCCTCTACAGGTTCGAACCAGCGCAGCATGCTCCGGGCAGTCAGTCCCCGCTGAATTTCGAAACCCGAGTAGATGCCGCGACCACCCTTCTCTAGGGCGCGCTGGGAGATATCGGTGCTGAGGATTTCGACCGGAATATTCTTTTCGAGCGCCGCCATGGCGAGGCTGAAAGCCTCCTGACCGGAAGCACCGCCCGCAACCCAGATACGGATCGCGCGTCCCTGTCTGGCCTTGTGAAGGGCTGGCAGCAGTTCGCGGGCAAAGAGGTCGAAGACGTTGCGGTCGCGGCGGAACCACGTCTCGGTGTTCAGCAGCGTCTCGATGATCGACCAGCCCAGCGAGCCAACGGGTCGCGACCACAGGGTGTGCAGCAGCGCTTCGACATTGTGATAGCCCTCGCGGCGGGCCACAGGGCCAAGACGATGCTCGGCCAACTGCATGCGATCAGGCGTGAGAGCATAGCCCACACGGCTGGCCATCAAGCTCTGAAGTTTGTCGAAGTCTTCGGGCGTCACGCGGCCTTGATCCCGATCTGGCCGAGTTCGTCGATCTTGGACTGTAGAATGTCGCCGTCGAATGGCTTCATCACATAGTCATCGGCACCGGCAGCCAATGCCTCTGCGATGCGCGCGGGGTCGCTTTCCATGCTGCAGAACAGGACCTTGGGCATTTGTCCCGCGGTCTGTTCTTTCAGGCGATAGATGAAGTCCATGCCGTCCATGGTCGGCATGCGCCAATCCAGCAGAACCAGATCGGGCATGGCCCGGATGCACTGGTCCAGACCTTCTATGCCGTCCGCAGCTTCAGACACCTCAAAGCCCAGACCCTCGACGATGCGACGGGCCACTTTGCGGATGATCTTGCTGTCATCGACAATAAGGCAGAGGGGCTGGGACAGAGGGGCGAACTCCCGAAAGATTCCGCGTTCGGAACCTTTGCAGTGAATGTATTGGCCCCGTTTATGTCAAATTTCTTGACCCATGGGTAGTCGCGCTAACAACGATACACGTTGATCCTCGACAACAGTGTCCAGGCGGCCACCGGATTCCGATATGGTCAGCCATAGCCAGTAGGGTTGAATCCACTGGCCGTGCAGGCCTTCGCTCAACGGTTGCCCGCGAAGGCCGGACAGCGCTTCGGGCTTCAGACGGGCGCGAGCACCGTCGGCCTGACCGGCGATGGACAGCCAGCCGTCCTCCTCGCGCAAGGTAATGGTCGCGGTGCCGCCCATGGGTAGAGCCCCCACGGTCAGATAGGCCAGATTCAGCAAAGTGCGCGCGTGCGACTTGGGCAGATGGGTTGGCTGGATGCGCCATTCGACCTGAGCGCGCCCGCCCTCGGTCAGGCCTTGCAGCAGGTTCTGCAGTTCGTCGGTGGCAAAGGTCTCGGCGCTGGTCGATGCGCCGAATGCGACGCGCGAGAAGTTTACCAGTGCGATCATCTTGCGTGCGCTTTGGCGGATCAGCCCCATCGCATCGTCGCGCATGTCCTGCGCTGTCGGATCATCCAGCAGGTCCAGTCCGGACATCACCGCGCCCGAGGGGCTGATGAAGTCGTGGCACAGCTTGGCAGCGACCAGTGCCGTCAGGTCCGCCCCCTGTGGCAAGGCGGGCTGGGTGCCGGGGTTGGCAGCAGCATTTGCTGCGTCAGTCAAAAAGGACATGGCGGTACCGATCCAAACGTCGAGGATCAAAAATGTAGTTAATGAAGGTTAACTATACCTGACCTGATTTGCCGGTTCGTTAAACCGCCGGTTTGGAGTATTTCGAGAAAACCATGTCCGAACCGATTACCCCGTCCGCCGAGCCCGTCCCGACCACTCTGTCAGCGGAGGTGGAGACGCGTCTGGCCGGGGATTTGAAGAGCGGACGACTGGCGGAAATTATCGCCGAAATAGCCGAACAGGCTTCGGACGTGATCCGCGGCTTTTGGCATGCGGGCGTAGTGGCAGAGGTCAAGGCCGATGCCAGCCCCGTGACCGAAGCCGACCGCGCGGCTGAACGGCTGATCCTGCAAAAGCTGGAGGCCGAGTGGCCGGGTGTGCAGACCATCGCCGAGGAGCAGGCCTGCGATCAGGGATTGCCGAGTGTAGGCGAAGGCTGGTTCTGGCTGATCGACCCTCTGGACGGCACCCGCGGCTTTGTGGCTGGACGCGAGGCGTTCACCGTCAACATTGCGCTGGTGCGTAATCGTCACGTGGTGGCGGGCGCGGTAGTTGCGCCGGCGACGCAAACCACATGGCGTAGCGGTCCCGAGACCGGCGGTGCCTATCGTCGCCATGGACAGGGCCCGTGGCAGGCGATCCATGTACGCCAGCGACCTGCCGATCCGGTCGCGCTGGTGAGCCACAGCCTGACGGACGAAGAGGCCGAGCGCCTGATCCGTCGTCACGGATGCACGCGCTGGCAGGCGCTGGATTCCTCGCTCAAACTCTGCCTGATCGCCGAAGGCCGCTTCGACGCCTACCCGCGCACCGGTCCGACGTCGGAGTGGGACATCGCGGCCGGACACGGCGTTTTGCAGGCCGCAGGTGGGCGCGTCATCACCGAAGACGGAAACACCTTGCTTTATGCCAAGCCCGGTTTTGGAAACGGAGCCTTTGTCGCGCTGGGCGGTTAAGCCGCGCGCGACGCCGCAACGCGCGCCATTTCCAGCTGGGCAGGCATGCTGACGGGCATATCCCGCTCGCAGGCCATCGCCAGTCGGCGGATGTGCGGTACATTGGTTGCACGTACGATGACCGAGGTCAGGGACGGGTCCAGCAAGGCGTGGGCCAGACACAGGTCCTCGGCTTCCCAGCCCGGGGTAGTGTGCAGGAAGGCAAACGGGTTCAGCGGCTCTTCGATGAAGACCTTTTTCTTCGGCAGTCCGAAGATGCCCTTGGCGGGCTCGGGCGGCGGTGCCGGCTTGGCCGGATTGAGCAGAGCCTCGGGATAGTATTCCGTACCCAGAATGACAAGCTGCTGCTCGCGGGCGGAGCGCATCCAGCCCCGCTGGCGGGCGTCCAGCTGTATGTGGCACGGGGTGAACAGCATGTCGAAACGACCGCTGTTGATGTAGATGTCCATGACGTCGGACGTGCCGCGGATGCCCAGACGCAAGATGCGCTCGTCCTCGCGCAGCATCTTCAAGGTCTGAGCAGGCAACTCGTTTTCGGCTGGATCGTCCATGATGACGGCATCCATATAACGCAGGCCCGACGCGTTCAGGACTGCGCCCAAAACCGCGTTCACGCCTTCGACCGAGAAATCGCGGCGACCATTCGGCAACGGGCCGATGATCAGGCTGATCTGCAGCAGATCGCGGTCGACCTCCGCCAGAGCTTGGCCTGCGGTGCGGATCAGCGTGGGATCGAGACTGTCGATGTGGAAGCTGTTCACACCCTCTTCCAGAGCGCCGTAAACCAGTTCGCGGATGTTGCTCGCACCCGTCGCCGCAACACTGGCGTCGAGCGTCAGCGTGATGGCGGAAACCGCAGTCCCGGATTCTCCAAGTGGACGGAAACGCATGGTCAGATGATCTCGGAAGGCGTTTTGGCGTCGAAGCTGACGGAGTGAACAACAGTGCCCAGCTTGCCTTTGAGGGCAGCATTGCAGGCGCGGTATCGGTTGACGCGGCTCATACCTTCGAATGCAGCAGAGACAACGCGGGCCTGCCAGTGGTCTTCATCACCCGCAGTGTCGTTGAGTTCGACAACCGCATCGGGGAAGGCATCGATCAGGTGTGCGCGCAGGTCATCGGCGGACATAGGCATGAGGGTACTCGTTTCGTAAGCTGTACAGTGGAATGCAAATAATGCGCCAGAGCCAGCTTGTCAGCCTGCAACTCAGCCGCCCGGTCGTAGGCGTTCATATAGGCCGACGACGCCGTCTTTATAGTGCCCATCGCCGCAGAAGGTGAATCCCGCCTTTTGGGCCAGCCGGATGGAGGCAAGGTTCTCGGCCGAGATCATGCAGACAGTTCTGGAAAGCGCCAGCTTTTCATCGGCATGATCGAGAACGGCGGACAAGGCTTCATGCGCCAGTCCCTGCCCCTGATAGACTGGATCCATGCCCCAGCCGACTTCTATGTCGGTGAACGGCGGGGTCATCTCGCGCTTGTAATCGAACAGGCCCACGCTTCCGATCAATGTGCCATTTTGAAGTTTGATGCACCAGTTGCCGTGACCCAAACTGGCCCAGTGTCCGATGTCGCGAAGCAAGCGAAGCCACACCTCTTCGCCCGACAAGGGACGTCCGGTGATGAAACGGGTGATGTCCTCGCCCGCCCATAACTTTTTGAGATCAGCGAAGTCCTGCGGCTGTGGAGGCGTCAGGTGCAGACGCGCGGTTTTCAGTTCGGTCACATCAGGCCCAGTTGTTTGAAGCTGGTTACACCATGGCGTCCGGCGATCAGGTGGTCATGCACCTGCATCTCCAGCGATTTTGCGGCTTCGATGATCTGGCGCGTCATATCGATGTCGGCGCGACTGGGCGTCGGATCCCCCGAGGGGTGGTTGTGGATGATGATCATCGACTTCGCACTCAGTTCCAGTGCGCGCCGCACGACTTCACGCGGATAGACGGGCGCGTGATCCACCGTGCCACGGTTCAGGATTTCATCGCGGATCAACTGGTTTTTGTGGTCCAGATAAAGGACGCGGAACTGTTCGCGCGGTTCGTGCTGAAGAGCGATGCGGACATAGGACAGTAGCGCAGTCCACGAGCTGATGACCGGCCGTTTGGTGACTTCTTCCAGCGAAACACGCCGCGCCACTTCCTGAAGCGCGCAGAGATCGAGGGCGGTCTCCTGACCGATAGCCTTGGTGCGGCCCTTGATGTCCTGCGCCTTGACGGTGCGAAGGTCTTCGACAGACGCGGCCAACACGCCGGACAACGAACCAAACCGGTCCAGCAGGGCCTTGGCGATCGGCTTTACGTCACCCTGTGGCTGGCTGCGAAACAGAAACAGTTCCAGCAGTTCATAGTCGGGCAAGGAGGGCAGACCACCCTCGCGGGCGCGATTACGCAGCCGGTCACGGTGGCCCAGATGATGGGCTTTCGGCTTTGGCAGTTCGACGTCAGGTTTATCCAGCATTCCATCCCCCGCGGCAGAGACTAGCGGATATCACCGGTCTGTATAGGGGCGCGTTTCATACGAAAAAGGCCGGCCTCCGCTAAAGAGACCGGCCTTTTAAATAGCGATGCGACAGCCTTAGAAGGTCGGGCGGAAGATGCCCTTAGGCGACAGGGTGAAGATTTCCAGACCGTCCTCGGTCACGCCGATGGAATGCTCGCACTGCGACGACAGGGACTTGTCGCGGGTCACGGCCGTCCAGCCATCCGACAGCACCTTCACGCCCGGCTTGCCGAGGTTCACCATCGGCTCGACGGTGAAGAACATGCCCGGCTTCAGGACTGCGCCTTCACCGCGACGGCCGTAATGCAGAACGTTCGGGGCGTCGTGGAAGACGCGACCAATGCCGTGACCGCAGAAGTCACGCACGACACTCATGCGTTGGGCTTCAACGAATTTCTGGATGGCGTAACCAATGTCACCAAAGGTGTTGCCCGGCTTGATCTGGGCCAGACCCAGTTCCAGCGATTCATAGGTCACGTCGATCAACTTCTTGGAGCGGGCATTGATCTCGCCGACCGGATACATGCGGCTGCTATCGCCGTGCCAACCATCGACGATGACGGTGTGGTCGATGTTGACGATGTCGCCTTCCTTCAGAACCTTGTCGCCCGGAATGCCGTGGCAGACGACGTGGTTGATCGAGGTGCAGATCGTCTTCTCGTAGCCCTTGTAGCCAAGGCAGGCCGGAATGCCACCATTGTCGAGCGTGAACTCGCGGACCAGATCGTCAAGCTGACCCGTGGTAACGCCGGGTTTGACGTGCTCGGTGATCATGTCGAGCGCCTCTGCGACCAGACGTCCCGCCTTGCGCATACCTTCGAAATCTTCCGCAGTGTGGATGCGGATTTCGTGGCTACGGACAAAGACGTCGGTTTCCAGTTCGGGCGTTTCGTACATGACTTAAAAGGCTTTCGTAACGGCAGGACTGCCGCAGGTGGATAGCCGCCTTGGCAGAGCGGGGAGGGTCGTATGGACCGTGAGACTTCAATTGGGAAGTCTAGCACAAAACTGCAAATTTGTGAGGTTAGGCTTCCGTAACGTCAGGATTTACGCACGGATATGCTGCATTTTTGAACGATACCGTCCAAATAACATCTATATATCAACGTTATACGCAAAAGAATGCTTACGCAGCGTCACTTATAGCGACAAAAGTGCGACATCTCCGCAACGGCAGGGTCGGATTCAGTTCTCGCCGGCACACTTCTTTGGTCGAGTCCCATGACACAGCCAATGGGGCTGTTAAGCGTTGGGTCTCCCCGAACAAAGGTTCATCGCATCGGTAATGATGGACCCAGTAACTATAGGTGAATTACATGACTTCCAGGAACGTGGCACGCATTGGCGGCCTTGCTATCCTCATGGCTTCGGTCGCTGCACCGGCCTTCGCTGGCTCCTTCTACCTGCAAGAGCAGTCGGCCCGCGGCGCTGGTCGCGCCTATTCGGGTGAAGCTGCCGACACCGGCGTTCAGTCGCTGTGGTGGAACCCGGCCGCTATCGCCCGTTCGGGCCGCGAAGCGACCCTTTCGCTGCACGCCATCCGTCTTGATTCCGAAGCTCGCAACACCGGCTCGTCGTTGACCCTCATCAACCCGGCCAACGGTCAAGTCGCCGGTCGTCTGCCGGTCATCGACCCGCGCAACACCGAAGTGAACCCGGTTGAAAGCGGTCTGGTCCCGAACTTCGCCGTCGCAATGCCGATCAACGACCGTCTGTCGGTCGGCGTGGCTGTGGCTGCTCCGTACAACTTCACCACCAAGTACGAGCCGGGTTCGTTCGCTCGCTATGACGCGCAAACCTCGGAACTGCGCTCGGCTGATCTGGGCGTCACCGTTGCCTATCAGGTCAACGACTGGCTGGACATCGGCGCTGGCGTAAGCGCCCAGTACGTCAAGGCCAAGCTGACCTCGGCGATCCCGTCGCTGACCGGCAACCAACTGGCCCCGATCATGGCTCTGGACGGCCAGTCGTCGCTGGAAGGCGATGGCATCGACTTCGGCTGGAACGTCGGCGCACAAGTCCACAAGGGCAAGTGGGACCTGGGCTTGTCGTACCGCTCGGCTATCGAACACGAACTGGACGGCGACATTGTTCAGGCCATGGAAGGCGCTCTGAAGCCGCGCAGCTTCGCCACCACCGGCACCGCTTCGTTCAACACCCCGTGGTTCGTCTCGGCATCGGTTCGCTATGCCGCGACCGACAAGCTGACCCTGAACGCCCAGATCAACCAGATCGGTTGGTCGGAGTTTGACGCCATCAACGTCAACTTTACCGGCGGCGGCGATGTGATCCACCAGAACTACGAAGACGTCACCACCGGCGCTATCGGTCTGGACTACGCCTACAGCGACAAGACCACCTTCCGCGCGGGTATCGGCTATGACCCGACCCCGACCACGGATGCACTGCGTACTGCCCGTATCCCGGATTCGGACCGCATGCTGTACTCGGTTGGTGTCTCGACCGAGATCACCGACGGTATCGGCTTCGATGCAGGCATCACCTACATCGACATGGACAAGGCCGTCATGAACGACGACCGCGCCCTGCTGCAAGGTGCTGTGATCTCGAACCTGCGTGGCGAGCTGGAAGGCTCGGCGCTGGCCTTCTCGATGGGCACCACCATCAAGTTCTAATCCTTCACCAGATATGAATGCACGAACGGCGGCTCCATCAGGAGCCGCCGTTTTTGTATGGGCGGACATGAAAAAGGCCGCCGTCCCGAAGGATGGCGGCCCTGATCATCTAATGCGCGATCTTAGGCTTGTTTGGCCTTGCCGAAACCCTTGCCGCCGTTCGACGGGCGACGCGGGCGACGCTTGATCTCGCCGACCGGAGCAGGCTCGCGGACCTTGGGCTCACGCGGGGTCTTGGGACGCTCGCTGGCCATCGGATCGTATTCACGCTTTGGTGCATCAACGACCTCGCCGGGACGACCGCCCTTGCGAACGCGGTGCGGTTGACCGCCGCCCGACGGACGCAGTTCATTGCGACGACGGTTGCGACCACGATTGCCTTCGCCCTCGCCCTTGCGCGGTTCACGCTCCGGCAGGGTGGCCTTGGCAGCAACGCCGGCAGCCATGATCGAAGCGTCGAGTTGGGCCAGAGCCTTATCGTTGCGACGGTCGGTCATCGGGATCTTCTGGCGGGTCACCTTTTCGATGTCCTTCAGAAGCTTCATTTCGTCACCCGCCACGAAGCTGATGGCGGTGCCCTTTTCACCGGCACGAGCGGTACGGCCGATGCGGTGAACGTAGGATTCCGGCACATATGGCAGTTCGAAGTTCACCACGTGCGTAACCTTGTCGACGTCGATACCGCGCGCGGCGATGTCGGTGGCGACCAGAACGCGCAGCTTGCCGTTCTTGAAGGCTTCAAGGGCGCGCTCGCGTTGCGGCTGGCTCTTGTTGCCATGGATGGCACCGGCTTCAACGCCGCCAGCTTCCAGATAGGCCGCGACCTTGTCGGCACCATGCTTGGTCTTGGTGAAGACCAGGCAGCGCGTATAGGACGGGTCCGAGAACAGCTCGGTCAGCAGGGCGCGCTTACGGCCTTGCTCGACCCAGATCACCGATTGCTTGATGCGCTCGACGGTCGTGGCCTGCGGGGTGACCTGAACCTTGATCGGGTCTTTCAGCAGTTCACCGGCCAGCTTGCCGATTTCCGACGGCATGGTTGCCGAGAAGAACAGGTTCTGGCGACGGGCAGGCAGGCGGCTGACGACCTGACGGATCGGCTTGATGAAGCCGAGGTCCAGCATCTGGTCGGCTTCGTCGAGGACGAAGATTTCGGTCGAGGACAGGTCCAGCGTCTTTTGCTGGATGTGGTCCAGCAGGCGGCCCGGTGCAGCCACGAGGATGTCGAGGCCTTGCTGCATAGCGCGCTCTTGGCCGCCGTACTTCACGCCGCCGAAGACAACCGCGACGCGGAAGCCGAGGTGCTGGCCGTATTGCTTGAAGCTGTCAGCGATCTGGGTGGCCAGTTCGCGCGTCGGCGACAATACGAGGCAACGCGTGGTGCGCGGCTTGGGCGCAACGCGGTTCTCGGCCAGACGATGCAGGATCGGCAGGGCGAAGGCTGCAGTCTTGCCCGTGCCGGTCTGGGCGATACCCAGCAGGTCGGCACCCTTCATTACGTGGGGGATGGCCTTGGCTTGAATCGGGGTCGGCTTGTCATAGCCAGCCACCTTCAGAGCGGACATCAGGCCGGAGTTCAGGCCCAAGGCCTCAAAAGTATTATCGGTCACGTCGGTCTTTCACGAATAACGACGCGCACGAATGGTCGTCAGACCGGGAGCGCACGTCGTCCGCCCGTAGCGTACGGGCTTCTTACGGGCGCCATCCCGCGTGTCCGGATGACGTATGAATTTGAGGGACCGACGGCTCGACAGACAGGCGCTTTCAAAC
The DNA here is from genome assembly GCF_054824005.1 of Brevundimonas sp. GN22. NCBI lineage: Bacteria > Pseudomonadati > Pseudomonadota > Alphaproteobacteria > Caulobacterales > Caulobacteraceae > Brevundimonas > Brevundimonas sp. GN22. The sequence goes on from NZ_JSYD01000086.1 coordinate 11,224, forward strand.
TTTGGAAAGGCCCACACGCGCTGGAACACGCCGGAAACCGCACAGTGCGGTGACGGCCAAATGGGCCTTATGCGACGATATGTCAAGTAAAGGGCCGGTCACCATGGGTAACCGGCCCTTACAGTTCCAGGCTGTACCGACCCGATCAGGCGCTTATGGCTTCCTGAGTCAGGGCAACTTCCTCAGCGGCTTTCACCGTTTGCGGTACGATGCGGATGAAGGTCTTGAGACTGTTCGTCCAGTCACCCAGCAGGCGTTCGGCCAAGGGCGAGCGGGTCGCGGCGTAGTGTGCCTCGACCAGTTCCTTCAGGCGCGAAGCTGCCTCCGCCGACATAGCGGCGATGGCCGATAGATCGCCATTGAGCGCCTGCTGCGCACGATTTTCGGGATCAAGCACGAACAGTTCACCACCGCTCATGCCCGCAGCAAGGTTCCAGCCCGTGGGGCCGAGAACAACGACGCGACCGCCGGTCATATATTCGCAGCCGTGCGCGCCCAGACCTTCGACGACGGCCTCGGCGCCCGAGTTACGGACTGCAAAGCGTTCACCAGCCGCCCCCGCCACAAACAGTCGGCCCGAGGTGGCACCGTACATGGTGGTGTTGCCGCAGACCTGCTGGTTTTCCCGCCATTGGTACGGACGCACGCGGATTTCGCCGCCTGACAGTCCCTTGCCGACGTAATCGTTCACTTCGCCGGTGACATCGAGGATCAGGCCCTTTGTGGCAAAGGCCCCGAAGCTCTGGCCAGCGATGCCTTCCAGCTTGAGGGTCAGGCGACCTTGCGGACCTTGCGGGCCGTATTTGCGTACGATGGCCGAAGACAGACCGGCACCGACCGTCCGCTGGGTGTTCTTCAGCGGATAGGACAGTTCCAGCGTCTGGCCCGACTGCAGGAAGGACTGGGCGTCCTTCAGCACCTGCGCATCGAGGCTCTCGTCGATTTCCTTGCGGTGCTTGTCGGCGAGGCGGCCCGGACGGTCCACATCCACCTTCATCAGCAGCGGGTTCAGGTCGAGGTCATCGAGGTGCGAACCGCCACGGCGAACCTGACGCAGCAGGTCGGTACGGCCCACGATCTCGTCGATGGTGCGGGCGCCGATGCTGGCAAGGATTTCGCGCACTTCCTCGGCGATGAAGCTGAACAGGTTCACCACCTTGTCCGGCGTGCCGGTGAACTTTGCACGCAGTCTCTCATCCTGCGAGCAGACACCAACAGGGCATGTGTTGGAGTGGCACTGACGTACCATCAGACAGCCCATGGCAATCAGACCCGCCGTGCCGATACCGTATTCCTCGGCCCCCAGCAGGGCGGCGATGACCACATCACGACCGGTGCGGATACCGCCGTCGGTACGAAGCGAAACAGACGATCGCAGGTGGTTCAGGCTGAGGACTTGGTGCGCCTCGGCCAGACCGATTTCCCACGGCATGCCAGCATGTTTGATCGAGGTCTGCGGCGAGGCACCCGTGCCACCGTTGTGACCGGCGATCAGGATGGCGTCGGCCTTGGCCTTGGCCACACCCGACGCAATCGCGCCGATACCGGTGGACGACACCAGTTTCACCGTGACCTTGGCATCGGGGTTGATGGCCTTGAGGTCATAGATGAGCTGGGCCAAGTCCTCGATCGAATAGATGTCGTGGTGCGGCGGCGGCGAGATCAGCGTCGTGCCGGGGACTGCGTGGCGCATCTTGCCGATGAACTCGGTGACCTTGAAACCGGGCAGCTGGCCGCCCTCGCCGGGCTTGGCACCCTGCGCGACCTTGATCTCGATTTCGCGGCACTGGTTCAGATATTCGGCGGTGACACCGAAACGACCCGAGGCGACCTGTTTGACCGCCGAGTTGGCGTTGTCGCCATTGGGGCGCGGCACATAGCGAGCCGGATCTTCGCCACCTTCCCCCGACACGGCGCGTGCGCCCATGCGGTTCATGGCGATGTTCAGCGTCTCGTGTGCCTCAGGGCTGAGAGCGCCCAGCGACATGGCTTGCGACAGAAAGCGCTTGCGGATGTCCGAGACGCTTTCGACCTCGTGCAGCTGGACGGGCTTTAGCCCTTCCTTGAAGTCGAGCAGGTCGCGAAGCGAGAGGTCAGCTTGTTCGGCAACAGCAGCCGAGTATTGCTTGAAGCGCTTGTAGTCGCCGCGGTTGGTGGCGTCCTGCAGCAGGTGGATGGTCTTTGCGTCGTGGCCGTGGACTTCGCCGCCCGCGCGGATGCGGAAGAAGCCACCCATTGACGGGGACGGCACCTTTTCAGGCGCAAAGGCCGTCTTGTGACGTTGCAGGGCGGCGCGCTCCAGACCGGCCAGACCGATACCGGAAATGCGCGAGGAGGCATTGGGGAAGAACTCTGCAGCCAAGGCGCGCGACAGGCCGAGGATTTCGAACTCGCAGCCGCCGCGATAGGCGGAGATGATCGAGATGCCCTTACGCGCCAAGACCTTCAGCAGGCCCGCCTCGATGCCCTTCTTATAGTTCAGGCAGGCGTCCTTGAGTGACATGTCGCCATAGAAGCCGCGCTCCAGTCGTTCCTGGAACAGTTCCTGCGCCAGCCACGGGTTCACGGCGGTAGCACCGACGCCCACCAGAACCGCGAATGCGTGCGGGTCCAGCGTTTCGGCAGAGCGCACGACGATGGAGCAATAGGTGCGCAGGCCTGCATCCGTCAGGCGCAGGTGCACGCCCGAGGTCGCAAGGATCATCGGCGCGGCCAGACGGTCCTCGCCGATCTTCTCGTCGGTCAGGACGATCAGGGTCGATCCGGCGCGCGCAGCGGCCTCAGCTTCTTCGCGGATGCGGTTCAGCGCAGCGCGCAGACCGGCTCCGGCTTCTTCACCCTCGGCAGGGACCGGATAGGTGCAGTCGATGACCGTGGTCGAACCATCGGCCACCACGCCCAGCAGGCGCTCGTACATGCCGGTGGTCAGAACCGGACTGTCGAGGATGAACACATCGGTCTGGGCCTCGTCATGGGCGAGGATATTGCCGAGGTTCTTGAAGCGGGTCTTCAGGCTCATCGCGCCCGACTCGCGTAGCGGGTCGATGGGCGGATTGGTGACCTGAGAGAAGTTCTGGCGGAAATAGTGGGCCAGCGGACGCGGCAGGGACGACAGCACCGCAGGCGGCGCATCGTCACCCATGGACCCAACGGCTTCCTTGCCATCGCGCACCAGCGCATCAAGCAGCAGGTCGCAGTCTTCGCGGCTGAAACCGGCGGCGATCTGGCGACGGGTCAGGGCTTCGCCAGACGCAGCGCGCGGCTCCGGTCCCGGACCGATCAGCGGCTCCAGATCGACCATGTTGCCGATCCAGTCCTCATACGGATGGGCTTTGGCCAGAGCATCGACGGCTTCGTGCTCGTCATAGACGCGGGCGGTCTTGAGATCGACGGCGATCAGCTTGCCCGGGCCGATGTGCAGGCGGCGCTTCACGCGGCCTTCCGGCAGCGGCACGAGGCCCGCTTCGGAGCCAGCCAGCAGCAGACCGTCGACGGTTTCAACCGCACGCAGCGGACGCAGGCCGTTGCGATCCTTGCCCGCCACAACCCAACGGCCATCGACGGCGCAGAGGGCGGCGGGGCCGTCCCACGGCTCCATCACGGCGTTGCAATAGGCATAAAGGGCGCGGTGCTCGGCCTTCATCACCATGTCGTCGGACGACCAGGCTTCGGGCACCAGTAGCGCCTTGGCCATGGGCGCAGGGCGACCGGCGCGGACCAGAACCTCGAACACGTTATCGAGCGCAGCAGAGTCCGAGCCACCCGGCTGGATGACCGGCTTCCCCTCATGGTCGCGGTCGCCGAAGGCCGAGGCCGTCATGCGGATCTCGTGCGACTTCATCCAGTTGAGGTTGCCGTGCAGGGTGTTGATCTCGCCGTTATGGGCGAGCATCCGGAACGGCTGGGCCAGCTTCCATTCGGGGAAGGTGTTGGTCGAATAGCGCTGGTGGAACAGGGCATAGCCCGAGGCGACCAGCGGATCGGTCAGGTCCTCGTACAGCTGTCCCAGCAGTTCGGCGCGGACCATGCCCTTATAGACGATGGAGCGGGCCGACAGCGAACAGATGTAGCAGCCGTTCAGACCGGCTTGCTGAACGGCGGCCTCGATACGGCGGCGGCACAGATACAGTTCGCGTTCGACGGCCTCGCCATTGGTGTCGGCCTTGTAGAGAGCCTCCGGCACCGCCAGCATGATCTGTTCGATCTCGGGGCGGGTCTGTTCGGCGCGGGTACCGACGACCGAGAGATCGAGCGGCGTCTGACGCCAGCCATAGATGTAGAAGCCCGAGCGGATAGCCTCGGCCTCGACGATGGCGCGGGCACGGTCTTGGGCGCCAAGGTCGGTGCGGGGCAAGAAGACCTGACCCACAGCAATCGGGCCGGGGCGCAGGGACTGGCCAACGGCTTTGACCTGAGCGGCAAAGAAGTCCTGAGGGACTTCGATCATGATACCCGCACCGTCGCCGGACAGGCCGTCGGCATCGACCGCGCCACGGTGGGCCACGGCTTTCAGCGACTGGATGGCCATGTCCACGACTTCGCGGCGCGGCTTGCCGTCGATGGCGCAGACGAGGCCGACGCCGCAGGCGTCACGCTCGGAGTTTGGATCATAGGAACCGGCAGCGACCAGATCGGCACGCGCGGCTTCATACTGTTCCAGCCAGTTTTCGTTAGATTGTTGGCTCATGCTGCGGCTTCCTCGGTACGCGCGCGCAGATAACGGTCGATTTCGGCAGCGGCGTCCTGACCGTCGCGCACGGCCCAGACGACGAGGGAGGCACCACGCACGGCGTCCCCTGCGGCGAACACACCCTCAAGGCTGGTGGCGAAACCGCCACGGGCGACTTGAATGGTGTTCCAGCGGGACATCTCCAGCGAGGCGTCCATCTGCTCTGCAAAGTTCTCAGGCTCAAAGCCCAGCGCCTCGATCACCAGATCGGCGGCGATGTCGAAATCGCTGTCGGCAACCGGTACGATTTCGCGACGGCCGTTGGCTCCAGCTTCGGACAGGGCCATGCGCTGGGCGCGGACGGCGTTGATCGCCTCGCACTTGGACATGAGCGCCTTGGGCGCAGCCAGCCATTCGAAGGTGACGCCTTCTTCCTCGGCGTTCTGCACCTCGCGGGCGCTGCCCGGCATGTTGGCGCGGTCACGGCGATACAGGCAGGTGACGCTGCTGGCCCCCTGACGGATGGCGGTGCGGACGCAGTCCATGGCCGTATCGCCCCCGCCGACCACAACGACCTTTTTGCCCGTGGCGGTATCGGCTTCGATCGCATCGCCGAGGTCGCGCTTGTTCTGCGCAATCAGGAAGTCGAGCGCGGGCAGGGCGTCATCCGGGCCACAACCCGGAATAGAAAGACGGCGGGCCTGATAGACGCCCATGGCTAGCAGCACGGCATCATGCTGGCCGCGCAGTTCGTCCATCGAAATGTCGGTGCCGACCGAGGTGTTGAGCACGAACTTCACGCCACCTTCGACCAAGCGGTCGATGCGGCGCTGGACAACATATTTCTCCAGCTTGAAGCCGGGGATGCCGTACATCAGAAGGCCGCCGGCGCGGTCGTGACGGTCATAGACGGTGACCTGATAACCTGCGCTGCGCAGACGATCGGCGGCGGCAAGGCCCGCAGGACCAGCGCCCACAATGGCGACGGACTGGCCGCGCTCGGCGATGGGGCGGATCGGTTCGACCCAGCCGTTCTCGAATGCCTGATCGGCGATCCATGCCTCGACCGAGCCGATGGTCACGCCATCCCAGCCCGATTGTTGAAGGGTGCATGCGCCCTCGCACAGGCGGTCCTGCGGGCAGATGCGGCCGCAGATCTCCGGCATGGTCGATGTTAGCGACGCGGTTTTCCAAGCCTCGCGCAGATCACCATCTGCCGACAGGGCCAGCCAGTCCGGAATATTATTCTGGAGCGGGCAGGCATTCTGACAGAAGGGCACGCCACAGTCGGTGCAGCGCGACGCCTGTTTCTGACCGGCTTCCGCGTTCGGTTTGAGCGTGATCTCGTTGAAATCACGCACGCGATCAGTCGCGGCCTGCTTTGGCAGGGAGCGAGCTTGAACTAGGAAACCACCGGGATTGGAACGACCACCTTTTTGCATCTGCACATTTTGGCCGCTAACCCGCGTTATCGCAAATATTTTTCCCGATTATCCGTTTTTTTTCGACCAAAGTGCATAACGGATGCAGAATGCGAACGATTGTCAGAAATTATTTTCTATGTCGTTTTGCGATGCGGCATGAATAAAGCAAGGCTTTCGCTGTTATGCGATGAAGCTTGCCAAACAGCGTTTCGCGGCTTTGTGAACCTATGGCTGTAGTGGCCTCTATGGAACGCCTCTCCTGTGGTTGTGTTGTCCCTTAACGACGTTCAGGGCCGACATAGAGCGAGGGCGACATGGCGAGTATTGAAAAGGGCCGCGGGATCGGGGCCAGCTTGACGCGTATTCTGGGGGTGGTGATCGGCCTGATAGGTCTGACGCTGGTCATTGGCGGCGCGCAACTCATGATGATTGGCGGGTCCGCCTATTATCTGGTCACCGGCATACTGATGGTCCTCAGCGGACTGCTGATGGTCATGCTGCGGCTCAGCGGAGCCTTGCTTTACACACTCGTGGTTCTGGGAACGATCCTCTGGGCCGTTTGGGAAGTCGGCCTGAACGGTTGGGCGCTTGTCCCGCGGGTTATTGCCCCGATGGTCTTGTTGTTCTTCGTCATTCTGTCGATGGGGGCCCTCAAGCGTGATGGCGGTGGACGCCTCGTTCTTATTGGTCTGGCGGGTTGGGTTCTGGTGCTGCTGGTTGGGGGCGGCGTCGTGGTTGCCAACAACCGCGCAGGGGTCATGAACCCTGTTCCGTCCGCTGGACAGTCGCTGGTAGGCGATCCGGCCATGGCCAAGGTGGGTTCGGACTGGCCCGCATGGGGCGGCAGCGACAGCGCACAACGCTATTCACCGCTCAGCCAGATCACGCGGGAAAATGTCAAAGATCTCAAGAGGGCTTGGACCTTCCGAACGGGCGATTTGCCGCAAGAACGCTGGGGCGCGGAAACCACGCCTCTGAAGATCGGCGACACGCTTTATCTCTGCTCGGCCCGCAACAAGCTGTTCGCGGTGGATGCAGCGACCGGAAGGCAAAAGTGGACCTATGATCCGCGCGTTTCGGACGAGCAAATCCCGTATACCGCCGCCTGCCGTGGTGTGACCTATTACGCTGTCCCCAATGCCGACGCTGCACAGCCCTGTGCAACGCGCATCATTGAAGGGACGCTGGACGGACGACTGGTTGCCGTCGATGCCCGCACGGGCACCCCCTGTCAGGACTTTGGTACCAATGGTGCGGTCAGCATCAAGCACGGCATGGGCGACCCCTATCCGGGCATGGTGTCGATAACCTCGGCACCTGTGATCGTGCGCGGCATCGTCGTGACCGGTCATCAGGTTTTAGATGGCCAAAAGCGCTGGAACGCGTCCGGTGTCATTCAGGGCTTTGATGCTGTCACCGGCCAGCTGCGTTTCGCCTGGGACATGATGCGTCCCGACATTACGACCCTGCCGCCTACTGGCGAGACCTATACGCCTGGCACCCCCAACATGTGGACCACGGCCACGGCGGACGAGGCACTCGGCTTGGTGTTCTTGCCCATGGGTAACTCGGCAGCGGACTATTATTCGGGCGAGCGCCGTCCGGCCGAGAATGAATATTCAACCTCGCTGGTGGCGCTGGATGTGACGACGGGCAAGCCGCGCTGGCATTTCCAGACCGTGCACAAGGACGTCTGGGACTATGACCTTGGCTCGCAGGCTACGCTGGTCGATATGCCGGTCGGCGGCCAGTCGGTTCCGGCGGTGATCCTGCCGTCCAAACAGGGCGACATCTATGTGCTGGACCGCCGTACCGGACAGCCCCTTCACGAGGTTGAAAACATCAAGGTGCCGCAAGGCGGGGTCGAGCCCGTTCAACGCACCCCGACCCAACCCACGTCGAAATTCCATACCCTGCGTAAGCCCGATCTGACCGAGCGGGACATGTGGGGCATGTCGCCCATCGACCAGATGTACTGCCGTATCCAATACCGTCAGTCGGCCTATGAGGGCTTCTTCACGCCGCCGACGGCCGACAAATACTGGATCCAGTATCCGGGCTATAATGGTGGTTCGGACTGGGGCGGTATCGCCATCGATCCGGTGCGCGGTGTGATCGTTGCCAACTATAACGACATGCCGAACCACAACCGTCTGGTGCCCCGCGCCAAGGCAGACGAACTGGGCTGGTTCCCACGTGACGATCCCCGCTACATCGAGCGCGAGAAGGAAGCCGCCAACCGCGGTGGTAGCCTGACCAAGTCCAAGGCTGAAGGCGCTGGCGATCCGCAGATCGGCGTGCCTTATGCGATTGACGTGAATGCCGGCTGGCGCGTGAAGTTTACGGGTTTGCTGTGCAAGCAGCCGCCCTATGGTGGCATCCGCACCATCGACCTGCGCACGGGCAAGACCCTGTGGGACCGCGCCTTTGGCACCGCCCGCAAGAATGGGCCGTTCGGCATTCCGTCCATGCTTCCGGTTGAGATCGGCACGCCCAACAACGGCGGCTCGGTAGTCACGGCAGGCGGTTTGATCTTCATCGCTGCGGCGACCGATGATCTGATCCGCGCCATCGACATTGAGACGGGCAAGACTGTCTGGCAGGACGTGCTGCCCGCCGGTGGCCAGGCCAATCCGATGATCTACGAGGAGAATGGCCGTCAGTATCTGGTCATCATGGCCGGTGGTCACCACTTCATGGAGACCCCGCGCGGTGACTATGTGATCGCTTATGCTCTGCCCCAGAGGGGCTGAGCATAAGCTTGGGTTTTTAGTGGCCTACCGCCCTATCGGGCTACTTGAGGCCATTGTTAGTCCCCCTATCGCCCTTCGGGCTGCTTGAGGGGCGTTAAGGTGTGAACATAGGAAAGGCCGGAGTTTCGCTCCGGCCTTTTTCTGTGGTGTCTGGGATTACGGGCGGGTCTGGCCTTGGCCTCGGACCACATATTTGAAGGTGGTCAGTTGCTCGGCACCGACGGGGCCGCGGGCGTGCATGCGGCCGGTGGCGATGCCAATCTCGCCACCAAAGCCGAACTCGCCTCCGTCGGCATATTGGGTCGAGGCGTTGTGGACGACGATGGCGCTGTCCACACGGTTCAGGAATGTTGCAGCGGCGTCGGGATCATTGGTGATGATCGCCTCGGTATGGCCCGAACCGTAGGTTTCGATGTGTCTGATAGCGTGGTCGATATCATCGACGATGCCCACGGTAATCACCGGCGCGAGGTATTCGGTGGACCAGTCCTTGTTGGATGCCGGGACCATTTCGGGGACGATGGCGCGGGCCTTCTCGCCGCCGCGCAACTCGCAGCCCTTGGCCGACAGGTCTGCTGCAATCAGCGGAAGCAGTTCAGGGGCGACGGCCTCGTCGATCAGCAGGGTTTCGGTCGCGCCGCACACCGACACGCGGCGCATCTTGGCGTTCACGACTATAGCGCGGGCCATGTCGGCATTGGCACCGGAGTGGACATAGGTGTGGTTCATGCCCTCGAGATGGGACAGGACCGCCACGCGCGCCTCGGCCTGAACGCGACCCACGAGGCTCTTGCCGCCACGCGGGACGATCAGGTCGATAGTGCCTTCAAGTCCGGAAAGCATCAGGCCGACAGCGGCACGGTCGGGCGTATCGACCAGTTGAACGGCATCGGCGGGCAGGCCCGCCTCCTCCAGTGCTTCTCCGATCAGCACAGCGATGGCCAGCGACGACTGGAGGCAGTCCGAGCCACAACGCAGGATGGCCGCATTGCCCGAGCGGATGCACAGGGCGGCGGCATCGGCGGTCACATTGGGGCGGCTCTCATAGATGATGCCCAGCACACCAATGGGGGTACGCACGCGGGCGATATCCAGCCCGTTGACGGGGGCGGTCCAGCGCTCCGTCTCGATGCCCAGCGGGTCCTGAACGCCCGCGATGATCTCGACCGCAGAGGCGATGCCTTCAACACGGGCGGGGTTTAGCGCCAGACGATCCAGCAGGGCCTCGCTCATGCCGTTGGCGCGACCGGCATCGAGGTCGCGTTGGTTGGCGGCAAGGATCGGCTCGACGTTGGCGCGCAGCTTTTGCGCCAGCAGTTCCAGCGCGCGGGTGCGGGTTTGTGGTGTGGCTTCGCGCAAGGCACGGGCGGCGGCGCGGGCGCGCTGGCCACGGGCCAGCATGGCTTGGGTCAGGTCGCTCATTTCAGGGTTCCAGAACCAGGTCGTTGCGGTGGACCACAACCGACGGGCCGCGATAGCCGATCAGTTGTTCGATATCGTCCGAGTGGTGGCCCTTGATGCGGGCCACATCGTCATGCGGGTAGTTGATCAGGCCGACGCCGAGGCGTGTGCCTGCGGTGTCGACCAGACGCACGCTGTCGCCCTTTTCAAAGCGGCCCTTCACGGCCACCACGCCCGACGGCAGCAGGCTCTTGCCTGCTTGCAGGGCGCGCACGGCTCCCTCATCCAGCGTCAGGCTTCCGGCGGGGGCGACACTGCCCGCGATCCATTGTTTCCATGCGGCCATGGGCGACGATGAGGGGCGGAACAGGGTCGCCTTAGCCCCGTTACGTACAGCCTTAAGCGGGTGACGGTTGAGCCCCGAGGCAATGATAGTGGCACAGCCTGCC
>NZ_JSYD01000087.1:0-11736 GCF_054824005.1 Brevundimonas sp. GN22
TCAGAGGTAGAACGTCAGCTTCCCAAGCTGCATTTAAGTCAAGAAAAACAATGATTTAACTGTAAAACGCCCCTTGGTCGGCCCAATAAAATCAATAGCACTCTATTGATCTGTAAATCGGTTATAGGGCTTTGGCTGGTGGTCGGTTCTGTCGATTGTAGAGGGTGTTGTGAGGGGCGTAAGCCGCCAGGGCGTTCGCAAACGCATACCATTACGGTTGATGTAGGTAATCCCGCTCAACACCCGGCGGTCATCAACGCAAGGCTCGTCGTAGCTCTTGGGGAAGAAGGGCTCCAGCCGAGCTAACTGCTCGTCCTTCAGCCAATACAGGTCGCTCATGATCCAGCCCCCTCAAGAGCCTGAATCAAATCGCGTGCATCGCATAAATGGACCCTGAGCCTAAAGAAGATACCGCGAAACTCTAGCAGGGTCCAAACGGCTTCATTCAAAGCTAGGGGCTTATGCTGTTATTTCGTCGGAAGGTTCGAAGGCTGTATCGACCGGGTCAACACCAACTTTGCCGAGATCCGGCATAGTGGCTGGCAGGACTGCGGCTCGAATACTGCCGTCGTCTATCAGGATATTCTCAGGATGTCCGAGTTGCACGTATCGGATGGCCTCGCATCTGGCGACGATCTGCTCGGCTAACCGAGTGACCACCTCTACCGTCTGGTCCCTGTGACCTGCGATATCGACTAGAAGGCGCTCATACCAGTCGGGTAGCCCCAAGTTGATATAGTTATTTGCTGCTGCTTGTAGTTGCCCTCGGGGCGTGAAGACCCCGTCGGGCTTATTGACGAGCTCATCCAAGATCTCACTAGCCACGGTCATGCGCAGCATCCCAGTTACGACCTCGGTCCAGTTCAGGACTGTTTTTTTGGCTGAGAGCGCTGCCGGCAAGAAATCTGCCAAGCGTAATAGCAGCCGGGCGATGAAGGTTGCTGCTGCGGCACCCCCGACGGGGAGAAGGGTCGCTAGGACGGTCAGGGATCCGAGTGCCAAGAACCCATTTCCGACCGTCGCATGCGATGAGGCGTCGACCCCATGGGTGTCGCATGCGCTCAGCAGGACGATGGGGGGTGGCTTGACACTTCCACGCAAGCTCCAGACGTCAAGCGGTTGTCCGTTAATCATCAGGGCACCGACGCCGTGTCCGCCATCGAGGGTCCCATGGCCGTCGAATATCACGATCGCGCCTTCAAAATCGTTCAACGCTTGGGCGAAGGCCTCGACCGTGGACACGCTGACGAAACTGACCTTGATCTTGCCAGCCAGCATCGGTGCCATGTCCTCGATGCTGTCCCGCATGAGGTTACGCAGGGGGTCTCCATCTTCGAACGACGAGATAACCAACACCTTTTGTAGGGTCGCAGGTTCAACGGTGATCGGCTCGCTGGTCGCGAGCTGTCCAATCATTAGATTGCCCGGCGTTGGATTAATGCGGGAGCACTGGTGACGCAGCATAAGGGGAAGGCCGCGGATCGGAAGCCACTCGATCGGCGGTTCCGCGATAATCTTAATCGGTCCCGAGACCTCGTTGTTCAGAAACGCCATCCTTTCCGGCCCGATCGTGACGCTCAGCTGATCTTGGATTTCTGCAAAGAGGCGACGGGCCTTGTGTTTGGATTCGGCCTTTTCCGATCGGACACTTCGGGCGTAGGCAGACAGCTTCGGGAAGACCCGGTTGACGCCAGGACGCAGCCGCATAACCGCTGATGTTGTCTGTGAAGCGGCCAACCCGACCGAGGCCATGAACAGATGCAGTTCCTCTATTCGGATCTGGAAAATGCCTTGGGCGGAGGGCGACTGGCTGAAGGCCGCTAGATCCAGACCAGGTATAAGAAAGCCTTCCTGCTTCTGGAGCATCCGAATAGCGGTCGCCGAAATTCTGTCAGGGGCTTTGCGCGCATCGACCCGGCGATAGACGGGGCGGTATAGGGCAGGTTCTACCAGCCAGATCTCGGGATGCACTAAGTAAAGACGGTGAATGTTTTTGATACCCGCGCGCTTTCGGGCGTGAAACACCGCACGGGTCGTTTCGAGGATCTTGAAGTCGTAGTCGCTTTCCTTTTTCCCTAGAAAGGGTTCGCCCTCCTCGAAGTCACGTCCAGCGCGCATAAGGCTCATCTGGCTACCGCTCAGTGCGTTGTGTCCGTCAAGCTTAAGGCCGGTGGGTTCAGGTGCGCGAGTTGTCCAGCTTGCGAGCTTCTCTTCTATGAAGGCACGAATAGCGGTATCGAGGCGGGATCCATGCTGGGCGAGGGTATCTCTTAGATGCTCGACCAAACGGGCCTCATCGAAGGTGTCAGCCGCAACAGTTCCGGGGATGCCTGGGTTGTTGACGTGAAGAGGATTCATTTCCTGAGCAGCCCGCCAGGTTTCGATGCGGTCGGCCACAGCGGGATCAGCGCTTAAAAGGACCACAAAGAATCCCAACTGCTGAGCTGTGATTTGCTCCAGAGCGCTGATGTCCAAGGGCGTCCAAGCCATCATTCGTGCGCCGCCCATCCGCTGCGACACTAGGACGTCTATCGGAACTGAGTTCTCCGCTATGTCCGACGGCAGCTTGACCAATCCTTGGAGGTAAGGAAGCAACTCGGTCCAACCGCGGCCAAACCCCTGGAATGGGGTGGTGCCATCATCATCCCCGTCAGGCATGACGAGAACATAGCTGATCTTCATGGGGTTGAGAGGTGGCACAGCATATCTTTCAGGCTTGGAGCGGAGCGTTACAGTTTTGTGAGAGGTGGAGAGGGAGTCTCGCTCAGGGCGAGATCTGAACCTCTCCGAAAGGTGTCGGTGCCGAGCGGTCTCGGTTCAGAAGCCAGGCCGTCCAGGCATGGGTATCCGCCCCCTTCAAGTGTTTCTCATAGGTTGTGGATTTGCCGTCGATCACGACCTCAACCTTGAACTGCTTGGTGGGCCAGTCACGCACGTAGCGGTGAATATCGATCCGCCAAGGGGTATCAGGCCTAGGTTCAGAAGGTCCTATTATCAGTTCTGTAGCGCTCTGCCAGCCTAGAAGCTCGGCGTTATGCGAGATTAACTGTTCAGCATATTCCGCTGCTGCTCGTAGTCTTCCAAGGGTATAGCCAAGCGAGACGTCTCGCCACGCCAGAAAGCCTGTCTCATTAGGGTTGGCTTCCCAATTTCGGGACGCTAATAAGTTTGGGTCTAGACCCTAGTGAGACAGTCCCCATGAGCGGCAAGATCGTTGGCTACGCCCGCGTCAGCACATCCGGCCAGGACCTCGATGTGCAACGACAGCTTTTGAGCGAAGCCGGCTGCGACAAACTATTCGTCGAGAAGGCCAGCGGCTCCAGCCAAAACGGGCGTGCTGAGCTTGCCAATGCTTTGGACTATGTCCGTGAGGGCGACACCTTCATCGTGACCCGGTTGGACCGCCTCGCACGATCCATGTCTGATCTCCGTGACATTATTGACCGCCTGACAGCCAAGCAGGTTGCCTTCAAAGCTTTGCAACAAGGGGCGATCGACACCAGCAGCTCAAGCGGTCGCCTCATGCTGAACATGCTTGCGGCCTTTGCGGAGTTCGAAACTGACCTGCGCAGAGAACGCCAGCGTGAGGGTATCGACAAGGCGAAGGCCGCCGGTGTCTATCGCGGTCGTAAAAAGACCATCGACGAAGCCGAGGTCCAACGCTTGCTCGATGAAGGCATCGGTCCCTCTGAAGTCGCCAAGCGACTCGGGATTGGCCGTGCCAGCGTCTACCGCGTCAAGAGCACTACTAATGGCACTGGCGCAACAACGTGATGCCCGCTATCTCGGTGAGGAATAGTGAGTGCGCGTCGTGTCCCAATCATCTATAATTACAAAGTCCAAAAAGGCCGGTAAGCACCTCGTCCCTGCCCTAGATATGGCCCTCGCAATAGATCGCGAGGAGGCACTAGAGATCGCGCAAAGAGAAGCTCGCATTCGCTCGAAACTGGCTGCCGCTCAGTCGGGAAATGTGCACGTCGAGCCTCGCAACTCGGTCCACCAAGACGCCGCCATTTTCCAGGAAATCCGGGATTCTTTGAAGGCTGGGGCCTCTATCAAACTCACCACCAAACAAGGTCGTGGAGTTATCAAAAGAGAGGCCCTCTACATCAAGGACTGGAAGAAGATAAGGGCAGAAGACAGGAAGGCCAATAGACAGCATCGTGACCTAAACGACTGGGTCAAGACCATGTGGATGCCACACTGGGACCACACGGGTGATCGCCTCAAAGCTTTGGCTTGGTGCCTAGCCATGAACGAGCAAGGCGCACGCACTATGACGCTGCGATTAGGCACAGAGGTAATCGAAGCCGGCCTTGCTGATCCTAAAGGTTTGAGCACTCACTTACTGCGTCGCATCAACCGTCATTTGAAGAAAGCCGCAAACGACTTGGACCTTCCGGTGCCAGAGCACTTCTTCATGGTCGAAGCTTCAGACCTCGGTGAAGTGCACATCCATGGGGCTATCCTTCTGCCTTCAAATGCAAAGGCCTATAAAGCCTTCCGACAAGCCCTGATTGCTGCTGGTGGTGAATGGCGCGGTGGTGGGTCCGCACGCCAACTTGATACGCAAGCCCTACAAACACCCGTCCGTTGGACCGGATACATCAACAAATGGCGCTTGGGTTCTGCTCTGAAGATCCAAGGGAAAGCATTTGCCGCGACCCACGGCGTCCGGCGCATGGGCAAGGATTGGTATAAGCGAGCCACAGCCAACAACGCAGTGCTTCGGCCCGGGCAAAACTACACGGACTTCGGTCTGACGCCGATCGGATAACCGAAGTCCTAGACAGGGATATGCCTAAGTCACCCGGGTCCATTCAGTGAGCCGCTAATTTTGGCTCTATCCCTTATATCCAGGCGATCGTCTGATCGCGGTCGGATTAAAAAGGCATTCAGGTCAGACCGATTGATCACTGGCCATGTTGGCTTCCAGTTCAGCAAGCCTCCGGAAAAGGGTGTCGTTCTCGGACATTGATTTTTTGGCGGCGTCGAGAAGGGCTTGGCGCTTTTCTGCATTTTCGCTTGCTGCCGGCGTTTCAGTAGCAGATTGGGGCGCAGGAGTGTCTTTGTCGCTCATGGCAGTGTCTCGAACATTAGACCTTCGGTAAGTCTGGCCGACGAAACCATAGTAGGCAAACGCTGACTATTGTCGTTCCTCGCAATCGGTCGATGTCAGCAGCCGATCGTTTTCAATAGTCAGCGTTTGCCTACTATTGTTCATCCGGCTCATGATTGCCATCAACGAGCGCTTTGGCGCTTCAGAGGTGGAGAAGCTTCAATGGCAGGCTTAGATCAGATAGATCAGGACGAGGTGGGCGGCACTATGGTCGCTTTCCTAGATCTTATTGCCTGGGACATCGAAGCGAGGCCGGAAGCTCTGAAGCCGGTATCGAACGAAACGTTTGAGTTTATGCGTCAGCTGTCTGAAGCCAGAAAGACCAGTTCGGCGATCCCTCGTTGATAGAGGTGGTGTTATGTCCAGCAAACAGACATTGACCGATGCTCTTACAGATCCAGACGAGGACGGCCTCGAGGTGCTCTTGTGCAGCGAGACTGATTATTTGGAAGATCCGTTTCAGTTCTTCACCGAATGGCATAGCCACGCTGACGACGAAGCTTTCGCAGCTCTTTCCTCGACGAGCTCAGACTGACGGCAGCCGATCTCGACTGAAGCGCACAAGCTGGGTCTTTAATGCTTCGTTGGATTGCAGGTGAGCGACTTCATCCCAGTCGCCACTCATCCATAGGTTCTGATCATCAGTTGTATTCAGAACAACCGGCATCGCCTTCGGATGGGCCGACTTCACAGGCTCGACCGGATCCGTGGTTAGGAAGGCGAAAAGGTCGATCTCCTCCCAGCCGGTTTTGATCTTCCGAACGCCACCCCAGTCTCGAAGGTGGATGCCAGCGAAGAAGCCCAAAGGGTCTTCTTCTTCACTATCTAGCTTGAACCACACCGGAGCATATTTGCCATTCACTCGCCCAGGCTCACTGAAAGCTGTGAAGGGCACCAGACATCTGTGCTCCGGCGTTAGCCAAGGCTGCCAGTGACGTGAAGAAGTGTTGCGGACATTTGTCGTGCCCTTGTCCGGCTCCATGCGCAGCAACTCGTCGAAGTCGATCTCTGTGCCTTTGGCGCGGAGTTTGCCAGCCCGTTTCGACGCGGAATCGAAAATCGCTTTCTTGGATGAGGGCATGCCCCAGCGAGCAAGCGCAAGTTCTCTGACACCATCTGCGCCCGTTCTGACGATCGGAGCTTCGTAGTCGGGATAGACATCGCCGGTTTGCAGGTTGCCGACTAATGAGCGCTCAGCGCCTGATGCTGTCATCAGAGCCTTTGGGCCAAGCTTCTGTGTGTAGAGGTTGCACATGAGGCATGAACTCCGGGAACTCTGTTACATCATGGATCGTTTTCTGAGGGTAGAGGCGGCTGCAGGAGCAGAGGCCCGCCACATTGCGCTGCTCCATCCTTTCTAACCACAATGCGCCCGCCAGCTATGCTTCAGAAGCCATTCTAATAGGTGCTGGAGCGCTCTGAGGCGATGCGATTAGGCTTTCTGCTCAAGGCCATCTGAACCGCTCTCTGGCCCGTTATTTTTCGGCTAAAACAAGAATCGTTGATACGTGAGTTGGGTCAGAGCTATGAGATGAGGCGATAAGTCATTGGGCTTGTAAAAGGCGTGGCATGAAGGCCGACCAATTCGACCTCTCCCAGATCAAGGCAGTTCCTAATAGGCCGCTCTACAAGTATCTGAGCCTTGCCACCGGCCAGTCTCCGACTTGGCAACAGCGTGTAGAAGAACTGCTGTCAGGTGTAGCGTTTCTGCCCAGCCCTAATGACTTCAACGACCCCTTCGACTGCCTCCCGGTGCCAGTCACCCCAAATTCCCGCGAGGAAATGGCCTCGCTGGGTGACGCTTTTATTGAACGGATGGTCAGTGCTCTGCAGGACGAGTTGCCTCAAGAAGTCCGAGGTATGTTGGCGCTGGCACTGAAAGTCATGACGCCAGAAGAGCTTCGCGATTTGGCTCGACAAAGCATAGCCCAAGAAATGAAGCACCTGGGCGTCTTCTGCATGGCGGAAAACCACACCAACATTCTTATGTGGTCTCATTATGCGAACCACCATCGCGGAATTGCGCTAAAGTTTGACACTTCGAAGCAAGTGACGGGAGGGCTCAATCCCCTTTTGAAGGTTCAGTATCAGAAAGAACGCCCGCAGCACCGACGTATTTTTCATGACACTCCACTGACTGAAACGTTGATTGCGTTGTGCACTAAGGCAGAGTTTTGGGCCTACGAGCAGGAGTGGCGATTGATCGGTAGTGAAAACGCCGGTTCGAGACTGAGATTTGATCCGAACGTGATCACAGGACTGATTTTTGGTGCCAAGATTTCACCTGCTGACGAGCAATGGTTACGGGAGCGGGTGGCAGGACGAGAAATCGAACTGATGCGAGCAGTTCCCTCGCAAAAGACTTTCGATTTAGAAATAGTGCCCGCGTAATTCACTGAAGTGGACGCACGAATGAGACCTAATCAAACACCGCAGTTTCCACGACTTCGTTGTCCTACGTGACCATTACATTCTCAGGCTCGTGCCAACGGGGCTTGGCGGAGGTCGGTGGTATAGGCCGGACTCTTTAGGTCGCTACGGAGCTTCCAAGCAGGGTTATGGCCGGTTCGTGCAAGGTAGAGGCTACCGCGACCGAACTTGCCGTTGATGCTGTCCAGCGCGCTTAAAAGGGCCTCTCTGGATGGGTCTTGCGCATCAAAAAGCGAGCGTGGCGTTTCTTCTGGCGTTGTCAGTCCATCCAGCATCACACCGGCCTTCGCGTATTGAAACCCGTTAGCCCAGATCAGCTTGGTTGCCCTTGTCGCTGCCGACACCAAGTCACGGGTGTCCCAAGTAGGGGATGGGAAGCCTATCGTTTTGGCCACAGAGCGAGATGGACCTTCTCGAAAGGGCGAGGTGTGCATGAACACCCGGATGGACGGTGCTAGGACACGGTGTCTTCTGAGCTTCTCAGCCGCACGCGTGGCGTAGAAACCGGTCGCCTGCATCATCTCTTCGACGGTGGTGATCGGCTTGCCAAAAGATCGGGTCACGGCGATCCCTTTCCGGACCGGTGGTGTCAGTTCCAGATCGTCACAATGGATGCCGTTCAGCTCACGCACCAGCTTTTCGCCCGCCACAGTCAGCATGGCGCGCGCCTGCCTCGGAGGCATGTCTCGAAGATCGGCTGCCGTCTCGATGCCCACCGCACGTAGCTTAGGTGCAGAGGCGCGACCAATCCCCCAAACAT
The DNA here is from genome assembly GCF_054824005.1 of Brevundimonas sp. GN22. Taxonomy (NCBI): domain Bacteria; kingdom Pseudomonadati; phylum Pseudomonadota; class Alphaproteobacteria; order Caulobacterales; family Caulobacteraceae; genus Brevundimonas; species Brevundimonas sp. GN22. The sequence goes on from NZ_JSYD01000087.1 coordinate 8,310, forward strand.
CCTCGATGTCCAACAAGGGCAGTAGCTGACGACGGAGGGCTTCATCGGTTAGGTCGCAGACGCCATTTAGCTCCAATCGCTTTTTGGCGAGGTTGTTGGCGACCTTGGACAGCACACGCGTTGGACCAATGCCGACACGTGTCGGAATGCCCGTCCACTGTTTAACTGTCCGACGCATCTCCTGAGCAAGCGCGGAGCGATCCGGAACGTCGCTGAAGTCTAAGAAGGACTCGTCGATCGAATAGACCTCAACCACCGAGGAGAACGTCTTGTAGACCTCGTTTACGCGTCTGCTCATGTCACCATAGAGCGCGTAGTTGGACGAGCGAGCGACGATGCCCTCCCGTTTGCATAGGTCGCGGATCTGGAACCACGGCGATCCCATCTTAACGCCGAGGGCCTTTGCCTCCGGAGTCATGGCAACAGCACAGCCGTCATTGTTAGACAGGACTATGACGGGGCGACCTTCAAGCGAGGGATCGAAGACACGCTCACAGCTGCAATAGAAGCTGTTGCCATCCGACAGAGCATAGGAGCGCGCAGTCATCGAACCACCGCACGATGGGGCGTCAAAGACCATGTCACCACGCCCCAAATGCTGGCTTCTGATGCTTCATCGAGCTTGAGGGGCAGCATGTCGGTATTGGCGAACTGCAGAGACATCGTCCCCTCAGAAGAACGGCTCAGTCGTTTAACGCTTGCCTGTCCATCGATGACGGCAATCACAACGTCGCCGCAACGGGGCTTCAACGACCGATCAACCACGACATAGCCGCCATCAAGAATGCCTGCGTCGCGCATGCTGTTTCCGGACACCCGCCACATGAAGGTGCTGATCGGATTGGTCACGAGCAACTGGGCGGGGTCGAGGGCTTCCTCGACATAATCATCGGCGGGCGACGGAAACCCCGCGCACACCGAAGGCCCCATCAGGGGGATCAAAATTTTCTGCACAACACGGCTCAGAGCTAACGCCTAAAACCGACCCAAGCCCGCTCTACGCCTCAACGCGGCGTGCGCGCAACGTGTATTGTTCTGATTTTGTTCCAATTGCTGTGGGTGGGCTTGGTGAGGGTGTGGATAGACAACGAAGATCGCCGACAGCGCCCGCGCATTAGCCACAACCTGCACGAATCCGAACCGCTAGACTCTGACCATTCAAAAGAAGGAGGTGACCAATGCAGTTCGTCCTAACAACGTGGGCAGGAGACAAGCTGATCAGGTATGAGCCGATATATGCACCGAGTGCTGATCACGCAGTGATTTATTCTCAAGGAGTGCTAACGGAGCGAACCAAAGGCCACGAAGATTTTCTGATTGAAGCTGGTGTTCGTTATTGCGTGGACAATGACGTCCAAGACCCGGGTGCATATATCTTGAACCCGACGACCTTGGTCGGAACCTGGCACCTTGTTCAAGATCAACCAGCACCACGACTAGTTTGGGAGGCAGGGCGTAGCAAGGCAGAGCGATCTACCGCGATGACCAAAAAGGCCTGACCAGGCGCAGATTGTGCATTGGTTGTGCATCCAACGCCTCTGTTTTTAGCGTCGATGTCGATGCCGCAAGGCGCGGCAGCAGTTTTTTCTAATGGTGCCGTATCCATAAGAACAACGACGTCGACTTTCAGATTGGTATCGTAGTCGGTTGCAGATTTGTTTATGAACTCCGCGCAATGCACCAAGCCTTACGGATAGTGCATTGCGCGGACCGAGCAAGTCCATAAGTTTCATATGGTTGGTTGACGTCAGTCGTCCGATGGGCTAGCAAAGCCTTTCGATTGGATCGGGGTATCTCCGAGACGATTGCTACTGCTCCGGCAGTCAACCGTTGAAAGACGGCTACGGTTTTGGGTTGCGCCGAGAGCAGCCCCGTAAAAGAGCATTCACACTTGAATCTGTCTTTTGACTCCGCCTCTGCCGAGAGCGGAACTTCCTCGCGTCATTCGCGAGCCAGCGCTGTCATGCCACGCCTTCTGAACGCGCGAGAAGCTGCGGCTTATCTGGGCGTGACGCCCTATCTTCTGAACACCATTCCGGTGATGCCTATCCACTTGGGTAGCGGTGCCAGACCCGCAAAGCGGTGGGACCGGTGCAGCCTTGATCGTTGGCTTGACGATATGGCGGGTTTGACCCCGGATTCGGCTGCAGACACCGCTACTGATCTCGAAAGCGAAATGGCCGAATGGAGCGTTCGTAATGGCCACTAAGAGACCAGCTCTGCCCAACACTCACCGGGTAACGAAGCGGCACACCAACGGTGATGTCACCCTCTATATATATGCCTATCGTGGCGGTCCCTTGCTGGCGTCCTATCGCGGGTCAGATATCAAGGAGGCCACGAGGCTGGAACGCGCTTCTGCTACGGACCTCATCAAGAAGTATGCGCTACAAGCCGAAAAGCCGGCTCCGAAGGTTATGACGCTGCACGATCTTATTCAGAGATATCGTGCTGACCAGGACGGGTTGCAAAGCCTCAGATCCTCGACGCGCAAGGAGTGGGAACGAGTTTTGGGCAAGATCGATGCTGAGTTCGGCACCTTGCCCCTGAAGCTGCTTAAAACGGAAAGCGCGCGATCGACCTTCAAAAAGTGGCGCGACGGCATGGCTACGACACCCCGAAAGGCTGACTACTTCGTGGGCGTGCTTAGCCGAGTTATCAATTATGGCGTGCAGGAGCGCTTAGTCGAGGTGAACCCTGTGGTGGGCTTCAAGAAGCTGCATAAAGTGGATCGGTCAGAAGAAACTGTATCGGACAGCGAACTTAACGCGGTCCTGGAGCACGTCACAGAACATGCTCGCCGAATGATCATCTTGGCTGCACTAACAGGCATGCGTCGCGAGGATTTTGTAAGCCTGAAGTGGGACCATGTGCAGGATGACCGCATCGAGTTCCCAACCAGCAAGAGCAACTTCACGCAGACTGCTGTGGTGCCCCTTTATGGTGAAGCACGCATTCTGATCGAGGAAATGCGTGCGATCAGGGAGGCGCAGATCAAAGAGGGTCGAGTGCCTTCGAGCTTTGTGCTGGTGACGGAGAAGGGAACGCCCTGGAAGCCGGACTCAGCAACGCAAGCCTTCTGGCGTGCCGCAAAGAAGGCCGGGGTGCAAAAGCGGCTGCATGACCTGCGTGGAACTGCCGTGACTCGGTTCCTGAAGGCGGGCCTGTCCAACAATCAGGTTGCTATGCTGGTTGGCTGGAGCGAGGCCAAGGTCGAGGTCATCATGAGGCGCTACGTCAACCGTCGAGAGATTGTGGCTGCGGTTACGGAGCAGCTTGCGAGGGCTGAGGGAAGCCGTTAAGGGAAACATCCGGCGAACACATGTGTAAACCGCGCTGTAAACCGCAACGGTTTGCTCCGCAGCAAGGTTCTCAACATGCTGATTTCGCTGGATGAGCGGGTATAGTTCAGAGGTAGAACGTCAGC
>NZ_JSYD01000088.1:0-7947 GCF_054824005.1 Brevundimonas sp. GN22
GTCTCTAGCCCTTGCAGGATCAGGAAGCTGTTGAACGGCGAGATGGCCGCGCCGGTGTTGCGCAAGAGGACCGTGCGCACGCGACCGATGAAGGCGGCTGGCCCCAGCGCCTCGGTATAGACCACGCCGTGATAGCTGACCTCGGGTTCGTTCAAACGGCGGAAGCGCTCCTTGTGCTGCGCCCACGGGAACGTGCCGCCATCGACGATAGCCCCGCCGATAGAGGTGCCGTGGCCGCCGATGTATTTGGTCAGGGAGTGGATGACGATGTCCGCGCCATGCTCGATGGGGCGGGTGAGGTAGGGCGTCGGCACGGTATTGTCGACGATCAGCGGCAGGCCCGCAGCGTGCGCCGCATCGGCCAGCGCTTTGAAGTCCACCACATTGCCCAGCGGGTTGCCGATGGATTCGCAGAACACCGCCTTGGTGCGGGCATCCGTGTTGGCGGCGACGGCGTCAAAGTCATCGGCGTCGATGAAGCACACCTCGATGCCATACTGGGGCAGTGTGTGGGCGAACAGGTTGTAGGTGCCGCCATACAGGGTGCTGGTGGCGATGATGTTGTCGCCGGCCTCTGCGATGGTCAGGATGGCGTAGGTGATGGCCGCTTGGCCCGACGCTACCGTCAGGGCCGCAATGCCGCCCTCCAGTGCCGCAATGCGCTGTTCCAGCACATCGGACGTCGGGTTCATGATGCGGGTGTAGATATTGCCTGCCACCTTCAGGTCGAACAGGTCGGCCCCGTGCTGGGTGTCGTCAAAGGCGTAGCTGGTGGTTTGATAGATCGGCACGGCGACGGACTTGGTCGTCGGATCAGGCGTATATCCGGCGTGCAGCGCCAGAGTGTCGAACTTCAAGGACAAGAGGACCTCCCCATAAAACAGGCGGTCAAAATAACAGGGTCACCCGAAGGATGACCCTGTAGAAAACTTAGCTGTATGGGTAGAAAGTCTAAAGGTCGCCCCGCGCTCTCAAAATCTGCAGCAGGGTTTCGAATGACAGCGCCGGTATAGGCGGCATCAGCGAGGTCTCGCCTGATGGATAACCGGACAGCAGCTTCACGACCACGGTTCCATCGGCATTGGCCCGTTCCACTTCAATCGAGATCCCGCTGGGGTGTTGGACAGTGCCTTTACCGGTTTCATCCAACGCGACGTGGATGGAATAGAGCTTGTCCATGCCCGTCGGATCGACAAGGCGCGAGTACAACAGCGAGGTGCCGCGCTGACCTGCCTGCGGGCCAATACCGGCAATTACATCAAACGATACTGCACCCTTGGTGATGTAGCCGTCAGCATTGACCGCACCGAAGATCGGGGCGTCATATCGAATGGCGACTTGCTCGACATAATCCAGTTGCCCGCCGGCGACATAGCTGGCCTGGCCCCTTGCACGCTCGACGCTTCCAAGCGTGGTCGCGATGAAACGGGAATGGCGGATAGATTCGCTCCACCCGGGGTTCTCGCGCAGTTCGTCAAAGGTGCCGTCACCGTCGGCGTCACGGTAGCAGTAGTAGTCTGTCGGCCTGTTCCACGCCGGAAAACCAGCCGTGTTGCGCCAGCACCACCATTCATTCTCGCCTTCAAGGAACTTCCATAGGGCGGCACCTGCGGGGCCGTATTTGTTGGCGTTGTTGACCGGTGTGGTGATGGTCACAAACTGGGCCGGGGAGATGTCCTGCGAGGCGATGATCTGGCCGTGATCGACTGTACGGAATACCGTGTCGGGCGTGACCGCTGTTCGAACGAGGACCAAGGGCTGCGCCACAGTGACCATGGCAGATAGTTGAGATGCGCGTCGGGCGGCTTCGGTGGCAGCCTCGCTTGCGTCGTCCTCGATCTCGTCAGGTTCGGCGATTTGGACGGCGTCCGCTGGCGGTACCTGTGTCGAGCCGATCGGTGTTTCGGGCGCGGCTTGCAGGAGCAGAGCGATGGCGATGGCGGAATAGACAGTCATGCGCGTTCTCAGCCCGGAATGAGGATAGGAGTGTAGGTGGTCGAGACACTCATGGTGGCGCGATAGATCATGCCCTCTTCAGGAGCCTTGAGGATGCGATAGCGGATATTGCCTTCCTCGTCGGTCGAGAGGATTTCGATCTCCAGCCCCATCAACTGCATCCGCGTCGGACCCTCGGGGTTCAGACGTGCCCGGGCGGTCAACCCCCTGATGGGGATGTGGCCGATGGCATCGTCCGGGCGGAATCCGGCACGTAGATAGATGATACCATTGCGGAAATCGCGTTTCCCTTGAAGCGCGTAGATGGTCATGTCCATGGACGGACCGTCTTGCACATCGATCTGGGTATAGGGTGCAGGGGTCTGCAAGGCGATGCGGTTGCCCGTCTCGAACACGAACAGCGGCACCCGCATGAAGGGCGCACCCGAACGCATGACACTCTCGAAGCGACCGTCTTTGTCGGTGTCCTCGAAACAGACGAACTGATCCGTTGTCCACCAGCGGGCGTTGGATTCGGCTACCGCGCAATAGGCCCAGCCCGCCGTCGTGTGGATGCCGAACATCTTCGTGCCCGCAGGTAGCATCTTGGCCAGAGCAAAGCCCGACGGCGTGTCCGTATCCATGTCCAGCCTGGCCGCACGCATGGTGGTGGTGCGAAGGCGTATGACAGGATTGGTTCTGACACTGGCGATTTCCTCGCCAATGGCGACTTCGCCCTGTGCAGGCGGATGGATAATAAGCGGCGCGGTGTCTTGCGTGCGTGTCTGGGCTGAGGCCTGAGCGGCATACGCCGCGCAGCCAGCAGCGATCACCGTCGTGATGATCCGGTTGATTGGTTTCAAGTATGCCCCCAAAGCCGCCACCCTGTAATGGCGCAGCTTGAGAACAATGTAATCTTACTCGTCGGGGCGGGCAAAGAAAAAGGCACCACCCGCGAGGGGCAGTGCCTTTTTGAACGGACTGGCTGTTCGACTTAGTTGTTGAACAGGAAGTGCATCACATCGCCATCCTTGACGATGTAGGACTTGCCTTCAGCGCGCATCTTGCCCGCTTCCTTGGCACCGGCCTCGCCCTTGAGAGCGATATAGTCGTCGTAAGCGATGGTTTCGCCGCGGATGAAGCCCTTTTCGAAGTCTGTGTGGATCACGCCCGCGGCTTGCGGGGCGGTGGCACCGACCGGGATGGTCCATGCACGCGCTTCTTTCGGACCAACGGTGAAGTAGGTCTGCAGGCCCAGCAGCTTGTAGGCTTCGCGGATCAGGCGGTTCAGGCCCGGTTCTTCAAGGCCCAGGGTGTCGAGGAATTCAGCCGATTCCTCGTCGTCCAGTACGGCGATTTCGGATTCGATCTGGGCCGAGATAACGACCGAGTTGGCGTTGTCCTTGGCCGCGCGTGCAGCGACCAGATCAGACAGCTCGTTGCCCTTGTCGGCCGAGGCTTCTTCAACGTTCGAGACATAGAGTGCCGGCAGCGCGGTCAGCAGCTGCAGCATGTCCCATGCCTTCTTGTCTTCCTTGGAGATGTCGGCGAGGCGAGCCGGCTTGCCTTCGCGCAGCTGCTCGAGGGCGGCGTCGATCATCTTCAGGGTTAGTTGCGATTCCTTGTCGCCACCCTTGGCGCGCTTCTCGACCTGAACGCGGCGGCGCTCGAGGCTCTCGAGGTCGGCCAGCATCAGTTCGGTCTCGATGATTTCGAGGTCCGAGATCGGGTCGATGCGGTTTTCGACGTGGGTGATGTCGTCATCGACGAAGCAGCGGGCGACGAAGGCCACAGCATCGCAGTCGCGGATGTTGGCGAGGAACTGGTTGCCCAGACCTTCACCCTTCGACGCGCCACGCACTAGACCGGCCACGTCCACGAAGGTGATGCGGGCAGGAATGATTTCCTTGGAGCCGGCGATTTCGGCCAGCTTGTTCAGACGGGGTTCCGGCACGGCCACGTCGCCGGTGTTCGGCTCGATGGTGCAGAACGGATAGTTTGCAGCTTGCGCCGCTGCCGTCTTGGTCAGGGCGTTGAACAGGGTGGACTTGCCAACGTTGGGCAGACCGACGATCGCGACTTTAAGGGCCATGGTATTCCTCGTGAGCGCGTGCCTTTAGCCGTTCCAAGCCGATTTGTCAGTCCGCGCGATATGTTGGGCCTCTATATGCGGAAAAGGGCGGCCTTTCGACCGCCCTTAGAAGGATTATTCCTCGCCGCCGACAACCGGCGGGGTCCGGATGGCAAAATCGACGGACTTGGTGCCTGCATTGGCGAAGGTCAGGTCGATCTTGACCGTCTGACCCGCCACCAACGGCGCTTTCAGGCCCATCAGCATGATGTGGTTTCCGTGGGGCTTAAGCTCGGTGGGTAGGCCTTTAGGCATGGCCAAGCCCTTGGCGAGGTGGGCCATCTTCATGACGCCGCCTTCCATCTTCATTTCGTGGACTTGCGCCATGTCGGCCTGAGCGGTCGCGACGCCCGTCAGGGTGTCATCGACGCTGGAGGTCAGGATGACGTAGCAACCGCCCGCCTTGGCTCCGTTCGGCGTCGGACGGCACCAAGCGTCCTCGATGGTGATCGTGCCCTCTACGGCGGTGGGCGTCGTCGGTGCTTCGACCGCCATGGGGGCGGCCGGAGCAGCCGGGGTGGCGGGCACTTCGGTCGGAGCTGCTTCATTTTGCTGGCCACAGGCCGCCATCGTCAGGGCAGCGGCAGTTGCGAGAACGAGTTTGAACTTCATGGAACTTGGTCCTTCGGGGGGCTTACTTAACGGGACGGTTGCGACCGAGGCGTCCGGACAGGAATGCGTCGGCCAACAGGGCGACCAGCAGGCTCGCGCCGGTCAGAGGATAGAGGATTGCTAGAGGAGTGACGATAGCCAGAACGCCGCGGTAACGGGCGTCGGGCAGGGACGGCGGGGCACCGCTGCGCAAGGGCGATAGTTGCGGCGGCCTGCGTTTCCACCACATGACAACGCCGCTGATGCACAGTGCCCAGATGCCTATGCATCCGGCCAGCATGACGATGCGGTTGATCCAGCCATACTGCATGCCCTGATGGACCAAGATGCCCCATTCCATACCCTTTGCCATGGGGCCGAACTCGGCATAGCGCACGTCGGCTTTCACCGCTCCGCTGGAGGGTTCCACATAGAGGATGCGGGTGTCCTCGACACGTTGGGGCTGGGTTGAGACGGTCCATGTTTGGCTGAGGTCGCGGGGGATGGAGATGACCAGCGGGCGGGCCATCTTTTGCGCATCGGTGCTTTCGATAACGCGCTTGAGCGATGGCGCACCCACGCTGGATGCATCTCTTGCAAGTCCGGTACCTTCCATCGTCCAGCCGAGGGGAGCGGAGCCATGATGGGGCGCGTTTTGCGTCCACGGTGTGGCCTCGGCAGGCGCGGGCGGGCGGCCCAATGCGGTCGTGCGCATAACGCCCATGAACTGGTCGCCCCACACCGCAGACCACGGCATGCCCGTCACGGCCAGAAAGGCGATAATGCCCGCGGTATAGAAGCCTGTGAGTGCGTGCAGGTCGCGCCAGAAGGGGCGGCGGCGGACATCGGATTCGCGCGTTAGCAAGACAGCTCCGCCACGTTTGCGCGGCCACCACAGATATATTCCTGTGGCGCAAAGGATGATTGCCCAACCTGCGACAATCTCGACGACAATGTTGAGGGCCTTGCCCAACGACCCGCCGAACACGCTGAGGGAATGAAGATCCCTGACGAGTTCGGTCAGGCCTTCGTCGGGGCTAATGCCGGTAAGGTCGGCGGTGTAGGGATTAACGAAGGCGCGCAACCGACTGCCGTCAGGGCGTTCCACGCCGATCTGGACAGCCTCGCTATCGGAAGCCGGTAGGTTCACACGGGCCGCCTTCCCACCCGCAGCCGTTTGTGCGGTGACAACCCAGTCGTCGGGTGTAGCCTGTGGCGCGCTGATGGCTACAGGCAGCATCTGGCGATGGGCCAACCGCTCTATCTCGTCTTTGAACAGATAGATGCCACCGGTCAGCGACAGCAGCATTAGAAACGGCATGACGATCACACCGGCATAGAAATGCCATCGCCACACAGTGCGATAAGAACTGTTCAGGACAGGGGCGGCCTGCGTTGGGTATTTTGAAGACATGGAAAAGCTTCCTGAAATCTCGGGCTCAGGCGCGGTTCAGCGCCACGGAACGGGATTTCAGGCGAGCGGCGGGGCCGTCGAGTGCGGGCGCGGCGGTGCACGCGAGGGCGGCGGAGGCGATGCGCGTAGTGGCGCGTAGGCGTCCGTTGTCGCCAGCTTGATCGCAAGGGCAGGTACCGGAGCCGGGGGCATCGGCAGCGATGCAACCAGCGGGAGGATACAGGCCGCGCATTTGGCCCCTAGAGCCTTGTGCGGCGGGGCGTCGGTCTCGCCGACGGTGATTGTCTGTAGCCCCTCGCTGGAGCAGATGACGATAGATTGCCCCGGCTGGACCGCCGCCATGGCGGCATAGGGCATGAGTGAACCCAGCACGATGGCAAACACCGCCGCCAAATAGGCGAGCGAGCGATGTATCGACCAGTTGTCCGCTTTACATGAGTTCACACGGCTTACTACGGCGTCAGGCCCCTTTAGGGAACAGTGCAATCAGCCGCATCTCGACAGGGTGTGTCGGGTGTGACAGCGTTCTTGGGAACACAACGGAGTTTCCCCTATGCGTCGATTGTCTGCATCTATGGGTTTGCTGGCCACCACTGCCCTTTGCGCTGCTGTCGCCGGTTCGGCGATGGCTCAGCAGGTCGAGACAGGAGCGGGCGGGCCGGACCGTCTGGCGCTGACGGTCTATAACAACGACATCGCGCTGGTTGAGGATGTGCGAAGCCTGAACATCGCCTCGGGCCGTGTCCGTCAGGAGTTTCCGGGCGTGTCGGCTTCGATCCGGCCAGAGACGGTGACGCTGTCGGGGCAGGGTCTGTCGATCGTCGAGCAAAACTTCGATTACGACCTGCTGACCCCGCGCAAGCTGATGGAAGGGGCCGTTGGCCAGCAGATCGAGGTCATCCGCACCAATCCGGGCAACGGGGCCCAGTCGCGCGAACAGGCGCGGGTGTTGTCGGCCAATGAGGGCGTGGTGCTCCAGATCGGCAACCGCATCGAAGTGCTGCGCGATGATGGCGCGCCCACGCGGGTCGTTTTTGACGGCGTGCCGCCCAATCTTCGTCCGCGGCCCACACTGAGCGTCACGCTGGATGCGACGGGGACGCCGCGTCGTGATGTGACCCTGAACTATCTGACCAGCGGGCTTCAGTGGAAGGCCGACTATGTCGCTCGTTTTGATGAAAAGGCGGGCAAGCTGGACCTGAATGGCTGGGTCACGTTGACTAACAGTTCCGGCTCGACCTTTAGCAATGCTGTCACGCGTGTTGTCGCAGGACAGGTGAACGTCAGCGGCGGAAACAACTATCGCGGTGGCAGCCGCGGCAATGGCCTCAACAGTGGATCGAACGCCGAGGCAGGGGACGCACACGTCTATCTGTTGCCGGAGCGCGTGACGGTCGCCAATAACCAGACCAAGCAGGTCGGTCTGCTGGACGTCAGCAATGTGCCCGCGACCAAACGCTATGTCTTCCAAATGGGCGGCTTTGGCACCTTTGAACAGGCGCAAGCCGCAGACGTCGGCATCGTCTTCCGCAGCGAGCCAGCCCTGCCCGCAGGGGTGATGCGCGTCTATCTGCGCGGCGAAAACGGCGAGCCGCGCTTTATCGGCGAGGACCAGATCAGCCATTCGCCCGCAGGGTCCGATCTGGTGATCTCTACGGGTAAGGCGTTCGATGTGACGGTCCAGCCGCGGCTGGTGTCGTCCGAGAAGGTTTCGACCCGCCGCACGGACCGTGGTCGCACGCGCTATGCGATGGAATACCGCGTGCGTAACGCGACTGGAGAGGCCAAGACCGTCGAGGTCCGTCAACGGGTCTATGGCCGCGACACCGAACTGACAGTCCAGAGCATCGAGGGTGAACTGGCCGATGCCTATACC
>NZ_JSYD01000089.1:0-598 GCF_054824005.1 Brevundimonas sp. GN22
TTGTCGTTGTGTGGGGGCCGCCGGTGTCCAAGGCGACGGGTTTGAACTTTTCGGGTGCCCCACCGGGATCGGAACAGATCGGGAACCTCGACGGCTGCCTGTCGTGAGGGTGGTGAGGTTTCCCCCCTTTAGGGGGGAACCCACCCCTCACGCCGTGAGCCTCACGGTACTCACGCAACCTCACGGTACTCACGCTAACCATGCCCATGGGTCGGCCTCCCCAATAATACCCTTTGCTTGCAAGGCTTTACGGGTGTCGTAGAAGGCGCGGCGGCGTGAGGCTTCGTCATCAGAACTACTCACGCCCATGCTGTAGGCTTGCTGTCTCCAAACCTCGACCCTCACGCATCGTTTATCGATATGAGCAGGGGTTACTTTCTGGTTCTCACCATGGTGGTCTAGGGCCATTTCGAGAGCCTTCAGACAGACCTTTTGAGCCGCTGTCAGGCGCGGTCCGGGAGGGACCTTCTCTGCCTTCGCAGAGCCGCCGTCGCTCTCTTCAAGCACCTCGAATGCACCACCGTCCGAGGCGATACGGAACTCAGTCCCCCAGCGGCTGTAGTTGCTTTTCGTGTGGGCAAGGGTGAGCAGGCGGCGG
>NZ_JSYD01000090.1:0-11256 GCF_054824005.1 Brevundimonas sp. GN22
TTGACTGGACCCAGTTAACCTGACAGCACCAAGGCCCCGAAGAATCCTGCCACAGCCGTAGCTGTCGTGCGTTGGAGAAGGACCTCGACGATGACCTGCTGGTATGTGTCAGCATCGCTCAAGCGCCAAGGGAAATCCCTCCCGTTCACCTTCGCCCAGACCTTGAGGTCCTTTGCCAGCCTGGTCAGCTTACGTTTCTCGCCCGGCGCAACGGGGTCAGGAGAGCGCATGGATTTCTGGTGGTGGGAAAAGTGCCCCGAGGTTGTCGGGGTGAATCTTGAAAAGGTATCCGTGGTCACGCGCGCGCGTCTCGGACTTCTTGTGAAGCGCATAGTCGACCGTGATGATGCCCGCTTCGACTAGCGCGACGAAGTTTGCAGTCATTGGGCGGCGGGTACGCTTGACCTCGACGTAATGGAACTCCTCGTCTTGGCCTGCTCCACGGCACATTGCCCGGACCCAGAACGTCTGGCGGTGCTTCGCTGCCAAATCGCTCTTCAAAATAGGGATTTCCCAGGTGACGTCATGCACGACGCGGCGAGTTGCCGGGTCGTGGTAGACCTGGCGCAACCAGTCGTTTTCCGCGTCGATGTCGAGCGCGAGACCAAGCGAGTTTGGCCCACGCCCAGAAAGCGTGTGGTAAAGCGAAAGTCGCCCGTCTCCGTCGACGTAGCCGCGGGTTTTGAGAAGACCAAGTGCATTCCCGACAGGGCTCAAGTTCCAGTTTGGGACCTTTGAGAACAACGTGGAGCGGTTCGTGTCGGTACCGACCCGGCTGCGCTTGGCCTTGAGTTCTATACCCTTGTAATCGGGGGCTTGCTTCGAATTCGCCGAGATCCCGAGCATAGTCTCGAGCGTGAAACCGATCCCAGTGTCGCCGGGACGGAGCGTTCGCAAGTAACCCTTAGATGATATCTGTCGCAGGAGGTCGAGCAACTCGCTTGCCACCACATCGCCGTGGTCTGCGCGGTCAACCAACTTTCGGAAAGGCGACCCCGCATCATCGAGCGACACCTGCACCGACGGATCACTCATGTTTAGCACGTACAGCGTGCCATCGATCACGGTCAGCGCCAGCAAGTTGAAGGCACCGGCGTACGAACGCACGGGATGTCCAAGCCAGATCCTCGGATCCCCGTTCTTAGTGGTTGGCCGGTAAAGCGAGACCTGTGTCGGCTCCAGCGAATGCGGCCTCACGAGGTAAGCTTGCTTCAGGACCTTGTGATCTTGCCCTTGGCCTTGGCTCGCGTAATCATGGTAGCCACGTTCAGCGAGGTACTCCCGCAAACCATCCGTCGCATCGAATATCGACTTCTCAAGCCCGGTCGGTGTTGGCACCAACAAGGCTGCCTCGATGGCGTGCCTGGTCAGCATCTCCAGTGCCGTCGCCACGGGAAAGTCGGCCTTTGCCAGCATCCTTTAGCGCGTCCTCGAGCATGCGTTTGAAGTGCGCGCCGACCCGTTCGGCCAAGCCAACTGGAACAGCGTTGCCGATCTGCGTGTACTTGGGGACTTCGCGGTCAAAGATGCCTTCCCTCGGGTTGCCTGCACGGCGGATCCCGCCGGTCGTTCTCTTGCCCATGAACCTGTACCAGTCAGGGAAGAGTTGCAACCTTGCCCACTCGCGGACCGTCAGGATCCGCGGCTGAGAGTAATGGACATAGTCGTCTGGCATAGAGGTCGCGGTGATTGTCGGGTGCCCGTTCCCCCAGGTCTTGGGAAGGACCTTCTGGGCAAACTTCTTCGTTTGCGCGCCCTCGGGGATCTCCCCGCCGTTCTTGATCATGTAAGCGAATTTATCGACGATACGCTTCGCGTGCTTCGAATACTCGTGGTCCGTTAGTTGCCCGCTCCGCTCCTCGTGTGCAGGCGGCGCAGCTCGCAGCTTCTTCTGGATCGAGGTCTGGGGCGCACGAGGGTATTCCCGGGTTTCGAACTTGCCCTGCGGGAAATCTTGCTTTTCGAGGGCGCGCTTGATCGCCGGGTCTACGAGGTCGCCGAGCAGTTCCTCGATCCCCGGGGCTTCCGACGGGTCGCCTTTCGGCAGGAAGCCGCACTTGACCGCGTCTTTGTCGTCGGCAGACAGGTCTACGATCGAGCTTGCCTTGACGATGTCATCCCTGATGCCGACGAGTAGGACACGCGGGCGGTTCTGCGGAACCCCGTAGTCTGATGCTCTCACGAGCGTGTAACGCACGTGGTATCCAGGAATCTTCCGGAACTCACCCCAGACATCGGGCCAGATCATGTCGTCGCCTTCGCGGGTCCACTTGGAGGTAAGGATCCCACGAACATTCTCGAACAAGAAGATCCGCGGACGCAGCCGGCGAATGATCTTCGTCATCCGCCCGTATAGTTGGTTTGAAGGAAGGTCCTTCTTGTCGACCGCGTAGGATCGGCGATGCCCGATACCGGAGTAGCCTTGGCACGGGGGGCCACCGGCAAGTAGGTCAAGGTCGCCCTTGTTGCTCGCGTTTTCCGCCTCTTCGAGATCCGGGAGCGTCAGCCCCAGCGCCGCCAGGTCGGAGACCATCTTCTCAAGCCTTGGGCCTTGCAGCTCGTTGGCATCATTGCAGTGGAGGTGGGCCTGTTCGGCGAATGGCTTACCTCCGACCTCGTGGTGTCGATTGGCAAGGTAGGTGGCCATTGCATCGGGATTGAGTTCGTTGACGAAGACCGGTGTGAAACCGGCGTTCTCCATGCCGAGCGATAATCCGCCGCATCCGGCAAAGAGGTCCACCATGGAAAAGGGGATTTGCGACTTGTTTTTCATGGCTCTTTGAATGCTCGGTTTGGTGTGGCAGTCAATGCATCCGTGCACGATTCAACCGACAAAGTCCAGGGGCATTCAAGCTCGTTCCAAGCCGCCTTCGCGAGATTAGGGCGCCACTTGCGGCCTCTTCAGTTACCTTTTGAAACATTTTTCAATGCAATTGACGGGCCTGCTCAACCCTCAATATCAATATGAAAAATCGGTAGAATGAAACGAGGGGCTGGAGTGGAAGCGTTCAACGATTACGAGCTCCTCAATAATGCGCTAAACGCCGTTATTTTCGACGGGCGTTTTGCGATGCGGCCTGTCTACGTCGACTTGGATGACAGCCTGGCCAAGGAAGTCTCGGCCGCACTTGGAATCGCTACCGCTGAACTTGATGATTTCATTTCCGTGGCAGTGTCCGACACGCTGTTTGGTCGACACTATGACCCTTACCATTGGCATACTCAGCGGCTTAAGGCATGGATCAAGATCGGCCGCACCACCCCGCCGCCGTTCACTGGTCTCCTAGCTGCGCTGTCGCTAGCCGCCGAAAAAATGCGGGCCGACAGCCAATTCTCGGCTACCAATTACTATGAGCGGCTATTCGAGGTCCTCGGCGTCGAGGATACCCCACGGCAAAACCTCCTGAGGCAGTATGCGCGCTCAACGCGCCCTCTTTGGCGCGAGTTGAACCAGTGGCTGACCGAACACGATTTCGAGTTGGGGCGCCCAACAGCACGGCAAGTAAATAGCTGGAAGTACGTCAGCTACGCCCTTTCGCAGGCTCTCGTTCGTGAAGGCGATCGCCAGCGATTCCACCTTCTATTCAAACAATACGATTTGTCACCGCTCGACGACATTTCTGAGTCAGAGATGTCGCTATTCCTCCATGATTGGATGACAGGTCCCGGCCCGAACGGCTGGCTAAAGCACCTGTGGAGCAACACCGATCTCAGGGAGAGAGTAGCTGCGGCCGCCCTGTCGGAGCTCGAGAGCTGGGACGGAGGCGATTCCACTGGCGAGATTCGGAACAGAAGACTCGGCTGGACAGCAGTGATCAAGTCGTTCCCGTTCCGGCGCCTAGACTTGCTGCTGACAACCATCGGTGCAGAGATCGATGACGACATCCAGCTCGAAGTCCCCGCCGGAGCATCAAAGGCAACTCTTGCCGCCTTCGAAGGGTGCAATGGTCGTCCCTGGTTAACGCCGGCTCCCTCGGGTGAGTTCTCAGTCCTCGAGCCAATAAGCGGGATCGACATCGGGGCACTCATGCTTGCCTCGTTCGAATTGAGCTCGGTCGAGAATGCGAGCTTCAGTCACCTTGCCAGGCCAATCGTGCCGCTCGCAAAAATGGACACCGGGATATACTACCGAGAGGTGCACCGGACATCGCTGCTCCGGCGGCACGCGATACTCTGCCACGAGAAGTGGGTCCCGATCGTCAAGAGCCACCTGGACAAGTGCGCTCGTCCGGGCTTCTCCCTGTCAAACTGGCAACAGCTTCCCGGTCTACCTCCCGAGTGGGCGTTGATCGAGGACGTCGAGATCGTGCGGGTGCTCGACACGACCAACCACAGCCTTGGCCCACTCGTCCCGTTGTCGGAGGGGATCTCGATCCAGATGGACGGTGGGTTGAGGCTTGCCCCGCAGATCTGGCACGCTGCAGCCCCGCCCAAGGTGCTGGCGACTTCCGACCAAGGCGCTTTCGAATTGCAAGTCCGGGTCCACCGGGGAGATTCAGATGACGAAGTCGCCTGGGCAGGGAAGTCATCGGGTGGAAGCTGCGAAATCAGCGCGAAGACGATAGAGGCCGCAGGCGCGAGCGAGCTGAGCATTGTTACCGTCAAGGGCGATCAGGAAAGTGGCGAGAAGATTCTGGCCCTTCGCGACGCGACCTTGCCCAGGCCGACGCGCGGCCAAGAACTTGCCTATTTCCCAGCCGCCGACGACCCAGTCTCGGTTTTCAGCGCTCTGCGAATTGGCGAGGCTCGGCCCGAGCGCGCGCGGGTCCGGGGGATGCTGGTCGACGGTTGGAAAGAAGGCGGGGCAGTCGAGATCGCTGATTCCGCCGGCGTGTTCATCGACCACGAGGACGGCGATGACACCGATCATCCGCAGGAAGGATACGAGAACCGAAAGCTCGAGGGTCTATCCGAGACCTGTGTAATCAGGGGCTACCACTACTGGATCTGCGAGCCCGGTTACATCGATGACAACCGCTGGGAAGCTAAGCGGATGGACTGCAAGGACTGCGGATTGACCTCTTACCTGAGGAACCGCGGTAAAAAGACCTGGGGCAAGAATGGTAGCTCGCGTGGGCAGGTCTCCAGGCCTGTCAACGCGCCACCGGTCGTACGGCGTACGCGCGCCACGAGCCTTGACCTCGTCTTCGATGGCTTGTGTTACCTAGGCGCAGGCACTTGGAATGCTCTCCAGTCGCTGGCATCGGCCCACAACGAGGAAGCCTGGTTTGCCTCGTCTTTTATCCAGGACCTCTGCGATCTCGGGCACCTAGACGTAGAGCGCGCGCCAGGCGGAAGAGTGACTAGCTGGTCCGTTGCCCCACCGGCGCTTGTGGTGAAAGCTGATGGCGAGGCCTACCTCTCTGGTTTCCGGAACGCTGCGCTGGTCGACGCAGTTGCCGACGCACTCGAGGACAGCGAGTGCGATTACGTTATTGAGCCTACCGGCGCCCACGTCAGCCGCCACGCATGGACAAACGTTTCGGCGGATTTGGCGCTCGAAGTGCTCGCGGATATCAAAGACCCATTCGACAGGCCTGTTGCAGTCACACGCGTGCCCGCGGCCAACATCACTAGGTCCGCTCCGGACTTCACGGCGATCGTGCAAGCACTGCGCCCCGTGCACCTCGAGAGCAAGGACGGGCTCGAGCGATTCGACCCGAAAAAGGGGCGGTGGAGCCGCGCTGCAGCGCAGAACGAGGCCGGGGCCTACAGGACGAACTTCGCAGGCCGGCGTTATTTCATCCGCGACGAGGCAGGCACATGCCGAGCTGCTAGTCACGAGGTTGCCAAGATCTTCGCAGCGCGCCTCGAAGGTACCATGCTGCATACCTACGACGAAAAGGCAGGGTGCCTAGTCGGGGTCCTAGGCTGCGACCTGCCGGGACTGCTCTCGAGGGCCATTACGTCGTGTTCAGGACGGCTGCCCAAGCGAGACCGAGGACGTGTCTACTACGGAGAAGTGCCCTCGGCCATTTCCCAAGAATTGCTCTCAAAACTCTACGCTA
Organism: Brevundimonas sp. GN22; assembly: GCF_054824005.1. Classification (NCBI taxonomy): domain Bacteria; kingdom Pseudomonadati; phylum Pseudomonadota; class Alphaproteobacteria; order Caulobacterales; family Caulobacteraceae; genus Brevundimonas; species Brevundimonas sp. GN22. Next base: position 6,009 of record NZ_JSYD01000090.1, read on the forward strand.
AGTGAGAATATAATGCCTTCACCAAGCCCTGCAGACGTCCTTGCCTACATCCAGAAGGCCTACCACTCATATTACGACAGTGCCTTCTGGATGCGCGACGAGTTCCTCATGCGCGAGCGGTCAAAGCTACTCGAGGAGCAAGGATTGACAGCGCAAGAAATACTGCTCGAGGCAGTCCTGCCATATCCGTCTGTCGTCCCTGCGGAAGCGGTCGCGGAAGACGCTGGGCTATCGGTCGAGGAGGCTAGGCTCCTATCCCGGATCGTGTTCGGGAAGGAATACAAGTTCAGGGAACACCAAGCAGATTCGCTACGTACTTCGTTGTCTCCAAACGGCGCAAAGCAGAGGAACGTCGTCGTCACGTCCGGGACCGGCTCGGGGAAGACCGAAAGCTTCTTGCTCCCAGTGCTGGCACGGCTCTTGAAAGAACGTAGGTCCGGTCCGGGCCAAGACCTCGTCAACAAGTGGTGGGAAAAAGACTGGGATACCGAAGCGGAGTGGTTTGACCTACGATCGGCAGCGCAAAATGCCCCGCCGCCGGCGGTTCGCGCGATGCTCCTCTACCCGACGAACGCGCTCGTCGAGGACCAGGTCTCTAGGCTTCGCCAAGCTGCATTCCGTGCGAGGGACGTCCACGGCGAGCCCCTCTTCTTCTTCGGGCGGTACACCGGAGCAACGCCGGGCGGGACGCAATTCCCGCCCCGGGACAAGCGGCGGATCAAGAAGGAAGCCCGCGCCCTGCGAGAGCTCGCCCGCGAAGCCAATGCATTGCGAGGAAAACCCGACGAGCTCAGGGGACAGTTCTCCGATCCGGAGTGCGGCGAGATGCTGACCCGGTGGGACATGATCGCGGCCGCACCGGACATCCTCATAACGAACACCTCGATGCTCAACGTCATGCTGATGCGCGACAACGAGGAACCAATCTTCACGCAGACGCGTCGTTGGCTCGAGGCGTCGCCGGACAACCAGTTCTCTCTCGTCGTTGACGAGCTCCACGGGTATAGGGGAACGCAAGGGACCGAGGTCGCCGTGCTCGTCAGGAACCTCTTGTCGAGGCTGGGCCTCGAACCCGACAGCCCCCAGCTGCGCTGCCTCGCCACCAGCGCTTCGCTCGATGGCGAGGAAGGCCGCGAGTACCTCGAACAGTTCTTCGGGGTCGACCGTTCAACTTTCGCCGTGTTCAAGGGCGATCCCCTCGTGCCCAAGGTCCCGCTGCCACTCGACACGGCCGAAATCCGTGAGCTTACTCGTCGGCGCCTGGGCGGCGACGAGAGCGCGCTCGACGCGCTATCCGGTGCGAAGTCGGCGCGTCGAGCGCTTGGCGCTGCTTGCCTCGCGGCAGGCAAGCAAGACGACGGACGGGTGGTCCCGGCGCGCTTGTCCGCAGTGCAAGCGGCACTCCTGGGAGATGATGCCCAGCCAGAGGACTTCGAAACGGTACTCGAAGCAGCGAACAGAGAGGGGCTGGAGTCCTTCGAGAACCCGCAGCCCTCCTTTCGTTCACACATGTTCCTCCGCCAGATTCAGGGCATGTGGGCGTGCTCGAACAAGAACTGTGATCAGGTCGCGGAGGAGTTTCGGCATCCGGCGCGCACGTTCGGGAAGCTATTCAAAGTTCCTGCGATTAAGTGCGGATGTGGCGGCCAGATCCTCGAGCTACTGTACTGTTACGATTGCGGCGAAGCTTACCTCGGCGGTTTCGTCACGCCTCCACCGAAAGATGTGACCGAGGGCTATTTCCTCGAGTCCAATCCTGCCGGAGACGGAAGCGCTGGTATGGTCTTCGAGCGCAAGCACGGCGACTTCGCGTGGTACTGGCCGGGGCACATCGGCAAGGACAAAATCACGTCAAGGAAGAACCCAGAAACCGGAAAGTCGACCACCCTCAACTTTACCCCAGCCAAGTACGACCCGCTCTTCGGATTTCTTCGTCAGTGCGGTCCCGGTGAAGAGCCCGATGGCACGATGCTCTCGTCTAGCGGCAACGCAGTCGTTCCCGCGCTTCCAGAACAGTGCCCCCGCTGCGAGTCCACGAAGCACCAGTTCAGCGTTAAGGCATTCTTCAGCGGGAAGGTCGAGTCACCGATCCGCGGTCTGCGAACCGGTCTTAACGCAACGACCCAGCTAGTCGCGGACCGCGCTGTCTCTGTGCTCGGCGACGCGAACGGGCCAGCCCAAATGATTACGTTCACCGACAGCCGCGACGACGCGGCGGACGTGGCTGCGGGCCTCGAGCTAAATCATTTCCGGGACACGATACGCCAAGCCCTGTTCCAATGCTTGCAGGGGCCCTCTGAACCTACCGCTGAAGAGATAAGGCAGGCAGCCGAGCGAGAGACTGCGGGTGAAGAGTTGACGGCCGGGGAAAGGAAAATAGCTAGCCTAATACAGGAGCGCGACACGGGGATCTGGATGGCGTTCTTGATGGAGGCGCAAGGCGTCGCCCGCGAGGGCCACGCAAAGAAGATCGCCGAGTACCTCGCGAACCACTCAGCTGGCGGGGCGATTTCCTGGGGGACCTTGCTAGACAACGTCCTGCAGCGTCTACTCGAGCTTGGGATCAACCCCGCGGGACCCGCCGCCTCGCTCCAGTCGATAGGCGAAGAACCCTGGTGGCGCTTCTTCCCGTCCCCCTCCGGATTCGACTGGGATCCGCTCCCACCGAACCTAGCGAAGGACGGGCGAGGCATGCTGGTCGAGGCCCTCTCTAACCACGTGGTGGGCGCGATCTTCGACAGGGGAGGCCGAGACCTCGAGTCTATTGGCGTGGCCTATGTGGTCCCTTCCGGGAAGCACGGCGCCAAACTTGGGACAGATGACGAGACCGCTGCAAGGTTGCTGGGCAACGTATTGCGCATGCTCGGGCAAGCGAAGTACTTCGAGGGTGCGGGACGCAACACGACTAGCGAAGAGGCACCTAGACCGCTTCGAGGCTACATTGAACGGGCTGCCAAGCTTCTCGGCCAGTCGCCCTCCGAGTTCTCGGAGAACGTCCGGTCGGCTCTGCTCGGTGCTGGCATCATCAACCAGAACTGGATCCTCCGGACGAGCCGGGCGGTGGGCCTGCCAGTGGAGCTGAGGAGCATCGATGTAGCTGATTTGCGGTCTTGTGCCAGGTGCTCCAAGGTCACGGCCAACCTACCGGTGCATGCCTGTACCACGTCCCAGTGCGAGTCCGCCGAGTTTCCCCCCGCTCCGGGAGCGGCGGAAGACTATTACCGCTGGGTCTCTTCCGAGCCACTTCACCGCCTGCACGTTGAGGAACTGACCGGCGCCACGAAGCCGCTCTCGGTGCAACGCGAACGCCAGCGCTACTTCAAGCGCGCCTTCGTCGGCAACGAGAACGCGCTTACCCATGGAATCGACGTCCTTAGCGTGACGACGACCATGGAGGTGGGCGTCGACATCGGTTCCCTCCAGCTTGTCATGATGGCGAACATGCCGCCCCAGCGGTTCAACTACCAGCAGCGCGTAGGCCGCGCGGGCCGCGCGGGACAATCGTTCTCCTACGCGCTGACAATTTGCCGCGGCGGCTCCCACGACGACTTCTACTACGTGAACCCTGAGCGCATCACCGGTGACGCTCCGCCCCAGCCTTACCTCGACCTGCGCAGGGAGGAAATCATCAAGCGCGTTATTGCCGCCGAGTGCCTGCGGCGCGCCTTCGCGAGCATCGGCAACCCGCCGGAACCGAGCGGGGCCAGTACTCACGGTAGCTTTGGCAAGGCGAGCGAGTGGAAGGAGAGTTTCAGGGCAGACGTCACCGCTTGGCTGGCAAGCGCCCCGGACGTCGACGAGGTAACGAGGCGTTTTACCGCTTTTGCCCCCGAGGTCGATGCAAAGTTGCCCGGGATCGCCGAGCACATCCGCAGTGAGCTCGCGGATGTCGTTACAAAGGTCGTCGACAACACGGCCTTCATCCAGGAGGAGCTTAGCGAGCGACTGGCAATTGCCGGCGTCCTGCCGATGTTCGGCTTCCCTTCCCAGGTTCGCAGCCTCTTCACGTTCAAGAAGGATGCGCGCGTGGAGGAAATGGTGATCAGCGACCGGCCCTTGGACCACGCGGTCTGGGCGTTCTCACCGGGGGCCGAGGTTCCGCGAGATAAGCGCATCCATACCGCCTGTGGCTTCGTCTACATGTACGAGAGCCGCGGGAAGGTTCGAGAGGACCCCGATCCTCTCGGGGCCCCGATCGAGTTTTCGCGGTGCCGGGCCGAGGACTGCGAGGCAATAACTGCTGAACGCGTCGAGTCTTGCCCGGTCTGCGATCGGCCAACCGACGTGTTTCCACTTTACCAGCCGAAGGGCTTCCGAGCCTTCGGCAAGAAGGACTACGATGGCCTACGTCAACGGGGATCCTCGATATCGCCCCCGGTCCTAGCGTTCCAGCCGCGGTACGACGAGGGTATCAAGATCGGCGCTTTCAAGGCAGCCCTGACGTCCGACCGCCCGATTGCGCTAGTCAATGACAACAAGGGACGACTGTTCGACTTTTACAAGCGCTTTAACACGGTCACGGTACCCGAGGCCTCCTTGTATCGGGACAACCCGCCGACGGGCGAGCTCGGGGAACTGGAAGGCTCGGGTGCTATCGGTGCTGTCTTCAAGACCGACATCCTCAGCCTAGTCCTCGAGGGCCAGCAGGGGATCGGCGCCCACGGCACCCTCGACACGGGCACCGATGGGCAACCAGCCGCCCTCGCGGCGATCACCTCGTTTGCTGAACTGTTGCGTGTCGCGGCGGCGGTGTACCTCGACGTCGATTCCAGCGAGTTTCGGGTGGGGACCCAGAGGTATCGTTCACCGCACTGCGTGACGAGCCAGCTATTCTTAGCCGACGCGCTCGAGAACGGTGCGGGATATGCCCGCAGGTTGTTCGACGAGGAGCGCCTGCGCGGCCTCTTGGAGCGTCATTACGACGAAGTACTCGTCGACTGGTCGAGTGACAAGCACTCGGACTGCGACCGGTCCTGCCCGGACTGCCTCCGGAACTACGGGAACCGTTTCATTCATGGGCACTTGGACTGGCGCTTGGCGCTGGACATGGCGGAACTGTTCCTGGGCAAGCAACTCGATACGGGCCGCTGGCTGGGCAATTCCGAGGTGGTCGCTCGGCGGTTCGAAGCGCTCTGCCGCGCCAACGAGATGGAAGTAGTGGTCACCAAGGCGGCAAGGCTCTGGTCCGTCGTCCTTCCTGGCAAACTCGGCCTCGTGATCGGTCACCCGTTGTGGCACCACAGGGAAG
>NZ_JSYD01000091.1:0-6673 GCF_054824005.1 Brevundimonas sp. GN22
AGGTCGGCCGCAAGCTGATGGAACAGTCGGCCCAGTCCATCAAGAAGATGTCGTTGGAACTGGGAGGCAACGCCCCTTTCCTCGTCTTCGACGACGCCGACATCGATGCCGCCGTACAGGGCGCGGTCATTTCCAAATACCGCAACGCAGGCCAGACCTGCGTCTGCACCAACCGCTTCTATGTTCAGGCGGGCGTCTATGCCGAGTTCGTCGCCAAGCTGACCGCCGAGGTTGAAAAGCTGAAGGTCGGTAACGGCATGGAAGACGGCGTTCAGGTCGGGCCGCTGATCGACGACAAGGCCATCCAGAAGGTGCAGCAACACCTCGACGACGCCGTATCCAAGGGTGCTAAGCTGCTGACGGGCGGAAAGCCGCATGAGCTGGGCGGCACCTTCTTCCAGCCGACCGTCGTCTCCGAGGTTACGCAGGACATGCTGATCTGCCGCGAGGAGACCTTTGGTCCTCTGGCGGGCGTGGTGCGCTTTGAAACCGAGGAGGAAGGCGTGGCCCTCGCCAACGACACCATCTTCGGTCTGGCGGGCTATTTCTACAGCCGCGATATCAACCGCGTCTGGCGTGTGGCCGAGGCGCTGGAGACCGGCATGGTCGGTATCAACACCGGCATCCTGTCGACCGAAATCGCCCCCTTCGGCGGTATCAAACAGTCGGGTCTGGGGCGTGAAGGCAGCAGCCACGGTCTCGAAGACTATCTGGAAATCAAATACCTATGCATGGGCGTGTAAGCCCGGCGTAGCAGTTTAGACCAACGTCGATCTCTGCAAATCGTCGTTCTTCCTGTCAGTCTCCCTTGTGACGCTCCGCGAATAGACGGCGCGCGCAAGGGAAACATGGCCGCCTGAGGGGGTGGCCTTACAGGAAGGGATAAACACCCATGACCGACCGCACCCTTCACGGGGCGGACGGCGGGGATCACTCGGTCGCGAAAAACGACCGGCTGGTGATTGCTGCCTCGTCTGTCGGCACCGTCATCGAATGGTATGACTTCTACCTCTACGGCTCTCTCGCCGCGATTATTTCGGCCCAATTCTTCTCGGGCGTGAACGAGACCACCGGCTTTATCTTCGCCCTTATGGCCTTTGCCGCCGGTTTCGCCGTGCGTCCCTTCGGGGCCATCGTCTTCGGACGCCTTGGCGACCTGTGGGGCCGCAAGAATACCTTCCTCGTCACCATGCTGCTGATGGGCCTGTCGACCTTTGTGGTCGGCCTGTTGCCGCCCTATGCAGTGCTGGGCGTCGCGGCTCCGATCATCCTCGTGCTGATGCGCCTGATCCAGGGGCTGGCGCTGGGCGGTGAGTACGGCGGGGCCGCAACCTATGTGGCCGAGCATGCGCCGCACGGTAAGCGCGGCTTCTACACCTCCTTCATCCAGATCACCGCGACGGTCGGCCTGCTGCTGAGCCTGATGGTTATCCTCGGCACCCGAATGGCCATCGGCGAGGAAGCTTTCCTCAGCTGGGGCTGGCGTATTCCGTTCCTCGTTTCGATCCTGCTGCTGGGCGTGTCGCTGTGGATCCGTCTGAAGCTGGCCGAGAGCCCTGCGTTCAAGCGCATGAAGGCCGAGGGCAAGGGCTCCAAGACCCCGCTGAAAGACAGCTTCCTGAAGTGGCCCAACCTGAAACTGGTGCTGATCGCCCTGTTCGGTCTGGCCGCAGGTCAGGCTGTGGTCTGGTACACGGGTCAGTTCTACGCCCTGTTCTTCCTTGAGAAGACGCTGCGGGTTGATCCGGCTCTGTCCAACATCCTGATCGCCTCGGCCTTGGCTTTGGCCACGCCGTTCTTCGTCTTCTTCGGCTGGCTGTCGGACAAGATAGGGCGCAAGCCGATCATTCTGGCCGGTTGCCTGATTGCGGCACTGACTTATTTCCCGCTGTTCCAGGGGCTGACCAAGGCCGCCAACCCGCGCCTAGCAGCCGCCGTCGCATCCTCGCCGCTGACCATTGTCGCTGATCCGGCGGACTGTCACCTGCAGTTCGATCCCATCGGCAAGACCGTGTTCAACTCGTCCTGCGACGTGGCCAAATCCTATCTGGCCAAGGCAGGCATCAACTATGACAACGTCGCCGCGCCTGCCGGAACTGTCGCCTCGATCAAGATCGGCGAGACGGTGATCGAAAGCTTCCACGGCGAAGGTCTGGCCAAGCCCGAGTTCGACGCCGCCAAGAAAGAGTTCGACACCAAACTGGTCGCCGCCCTCACGGCTGCGGGCTATCCGGACAAGGCCGACAGCGCACTTGTGAACAAGCCAATGGTTATCGGCATACTGTTCCTGTTGGTTCTGTACGTGACCATGGTCTACGGCCCGATTGCAGCGGCTCTGGTCGAAATGTTCCCGACCAACATCCGCTACACCTCCATGTCCCTGCCCTATCACATCGGTAATGGCTGGTTCGGAGGCTTCCTGCCGACGACCGCCTTCGCCATGGTCGCTGCCACCGGCAATATCTACTACGGCCTGTGGTACCCGATCGTGATTGCGGTCCTGACCGTCATCATCGGCGTGATCTTCGTGAAAGAAGGCAAGGACGTCGACATCCACAATTGACCAAGTCGACAACCTTACCAGTACTGAAGGGGCGGATCGCATTGTCGGTCCGCCCGTTTTGTGTGTGCCGATGCAACTTTAGGGCACCCGCCCCCTTGTGGTGCCACCCGTCCGGGGGACAGATGCCGTGATGTTCAGCTTCATCACACTGGTCATGACGGCGGCCTATATGGCCACCCTGTTTGCCATCGCATGGTGGTACGAGCGACCGCACATCAAGGCCAAGGGCTCGGGGCTGCTGGGTCCCAGCCTGTATTCGCTGTCGCTGGCCATCTACTGCACCTCGTGGACCTATTACGGGGCAGTGGGTACGGCGGCGCGCAGCGGCTGGGAATACCTGCCTATCTATATCGGTCCGGCGCTGGGGCTGACCCTGCTGTTCCCGCTGTGGCGCAGGATCGCGTCTGCAGCCAAGCGGGCCAACGCAGGCTCGCTGGCCGATTTTCTCTCCTCGCGATATGGCAAGAGCCCTGTGCTGGGCGCATCGGTAACCATCGTCGCCATTCTGGGATCGCTTCCCTACATCGCCCTGCAACTGCGCTCGCTGACCATGGCCGGCGAGATGATCAATGTGGACAGTGGTATCCACGGCTCCGAGAGCCTTGCTGTTCTGGTCCTCGCGGGCGTTCTGGCGGGGTTTGCCATTCTGTTCGGCGCACGCCGTCCGGACCTGACGGAACATAACCGTGGTCTGATCCAGGCGATTGGCGTGGAGTCCATCGTGAAGATGGGGGCCCTGCTGGCCGCTGCAGCCTTTGCTGTCATCCTCTTGCTGAACGCTGACCACAGCCCAGCCTTGCTGCGCGAAGGTCTGGGGGACTTGAGTGAATGGCCCGAAGGCAATGCCCGCTTCTGGGCGATTACCCTTGTGGCGACGCTGGCGATCTTTTGCCTTCCGCGCCAGTTCCACGTCGGCTTTGTCGAAGGGGGCGAGCCGGGCGAAGTACGCAGAGCCCAATGGCTGTTCCCGCTTTATCTGCTGCTTACCTCGCTGGCCGTTCTGCCGCTCGTGGCTGCAGGACGGTTGGCGTTTCCGGACGCAAACCCTGACCTGCTGGTGCTGGCCCTGCCGCTTCAGAGCCATCAGCCGCTATTGACCTCTATCGTCTTTGTCGGCGGCTTCTCGGCCGCAACGGCCATGGTCATCATCGAAGCGGTCGCCTTGTCGGCCATGGTCTCCAACAATCTGGTCTTGCCGCTGATCGGTGCTCTTCGCACAGGTTCGGGTACGCCGGTGGCCAAGATGGTGCTGAACATCCGTCGTGCAGCCATCATCGGCATCCTGTTTCTGGCGTGGCTCTACTATCAGGCTATGGACCAGTCGCGCGGGCTGGCGGCCATGGGTCTGGTGTCGTTTGCGGCGCTGGCCCAATTGGCCCCTTCCCTCTTCGGTGCCGTGCTTTGGCGCAACGGTCATGCCCGTGGTGCCATGGCGGGTCTGTGGGTCGGTATGACGGTGTGGCTGTTCATGCTGGCGCTGCCGCAACTGGCACCGCAGATGCTGCTCGACGTCCCCGAGTTGATGGGTCTTGAGGACCCGTTTGCCGCTGGCGTCTTCCTGTCTCTGGGGCTGAATCTTCTCACCTATGTGGTGGTTTCCCGCGCCAGCATCCCCGGCCTGATCGACCGCGTACAGGCCCGCGCTTTTGTCGACCACATGGGGTCGGAGTGGCTGGAGGCCCGGGGGCATCTTTCAGGCGCATCGGTCGAAGACCTGCGCGTTCTCGTCGCCCGCTTCATCGGCGAGGACCGCGCCCACAACGCGTTCCAGATCTGGGCCGAGGAAGCCGGTGTAAGACTGCGCCCCCATGATCCTGCCGACGCCAGCCTTGCGCGCGCGGCCGAACGTATGTTGGCCGGCGCTCTGGGGGCTGTGGCTGCACGCCGTGTTATCGGGGCCGCCCTGTCCGGCGGTGGCCGCCCACCCGAGGACGTGGTGCGCATGCTGGACGAAGCCTCGCAGGCGGTTCAGTTCAACCGCCAACTGCTGCTGACGACACTGGACAACATCGATCAGGGCGTGGCCGTGGTGGATGAAGAGCTGCGTGTCGTGGCGTGGAACCGCCCCTATGTGGAGATGTTCGGCCTGCCCCATGACTTCCTCCACGTCGGCATGCCCATCGCCCATGTCTATCGCTACAACGCCGAACATGGCGAGGTCGAACATGGCTCTGAATCGACGGAGTCTTGGGTCTCGCGGCGCGTCGAAGCCCTGTCACGTCGCCAACGTCACTTCCACGAGCGCGTCGGCAGCGATGGTCGGGTTCTACGGGTAGTGGGCGAGCCGCTCCCGGGCGGTGCCTATGTCACCTCCTACACCGACATCACCGACCTACGCCGCGCGGCCCGCCAGTTGGAAGAGGCCAACGAACAGCTGGAAGCGCGCGTCACCGAACGCACGACCCAGCTTAAAGCCGCCGTCGAAATGGCCGAACGTGCGACCGCCTCCAAAACCCGCTTCCTTGCCGCGGCCAGCCACGACCTGTTGCAACCCCTGCATGCGGCGCGCCTTTTCATCGGAGCCCTGCGCGAAGATCCCGAGGTCGAACAGAGCGAAAGCCACACACTGGCCGTCAATGCCGACCGCTCGATCGAGAGCGCTCACCGGCTGCTGACCGCCTTGCTAAACCTGTCAAAGCTGGAGGCGGGCGGCATCGACCCCACGGTGGGACCATTGGCCCTGAACCAGTTGTTCAGCGACATCGCGCGAGAGTTCACCCCTATTGCCGAGGCCAAGGGCCTGAAGCTGCGGGTCCATCCGACGCGGGTCTGGATTTCCACCGACCGCGATCTGCTCCGCTCCATGGTCCAGAACCTTGTCGCCAACGCCATCCGCTACACCGACAAGGGGACCGTTGTTGTCGGGGCGCGCCGTAAGGGCGGGCGGGTCGATATCTGCGTCGTCGACACCGGACGCGGTATTCCGGACGAAGCGCGAGCCAAGATCTTTGGCGAGTTTGTGCGACTGCCCGGTGCACCAGTCGATGAGCCCGCCGCCGGTCTGGGTCTGGCCATTGCCCAGCGTCTGGCCGACCTTCTGGGGCATCCCCTGTCGGTGCAATCCCGCATGGGACACGGTTCGCAATTCCGCATTTCCACGCCACGCACCCAGGCTGTGATGGCCCCTGTCGATACGGTGGCGACCTCGCGCACCCCGCTCTACGGCAAACGCGTGCTGTGTGTGGACAATGAACAGCCGATCACGGCCGCACTCGAGGCCCTATTGAAACGTTGGGGAGCGGTGCCGACCATCGCCAACTCAGCGCAAGAGGCACTTGCACTGCCTGGACCGTTCGACGCCGCACTAGTCGATCTTCATCTGGGAGAATCGGGGCCGGATGGGCTGGAGCTTATCAAGATGCTCAAGGCCCGGAACATCCGCCGTATCGCACTGGTTACCGCAGCCACGCAGGACCGCTTGAGCGCACAGGCAGCCGAAGTCGGTGCTGTCCTGTTGCCCAAGCCGGTAAAACCTGCGGCGCTGAAAGCCTTCCTGAACGGCTAGAAGCCGGTCAGCCCAGATCGATCTGCTGGGAAAGAATCACCGCTTGCGTGCGGTTCTGCACGCCCAGCTTGCGGAACACGCTGGTCAGGTGGGCCTTGATCGTGGCCTCGGTCACGCCGAGGTCATAGGCAATCTGCTTGTTCAGACGGCCGGCCTTAAGGCCTTCCAGAATACGCATCTGGGACGGGGTCAGGCTGGCGATGCGGCTTTGCAGATCAGCCTCTTCGCCCTCGGCCTCGCCGACGTCCGGTGCCCAGGTCTCGCCATCCAGCACCTGCGAGATGGCTTCGACCATGGTGTCCAGCGAGGCGGACTTGGGGATGAACCCCGATGCGCCCACGGCCAGTGTGCGGCGAACCGTGTGAGGCTCCTCGCTGGCCGAGACCACCACAACCGGCACGGCCGGATGGTTGGCGCGAACGAGATTGAGCCCCGTCATACCCTCGACGTCCGAGAGTTTGAGGTCCAGCAGCAACAGATCCACCGGCTCCTTTGCCAAGGCCGCGTCAGCCTCCGCAAAGCTGGAGCATTCCACCACCCCTGCCTCGGGACGTGCTCTACGCACGGCCGAAACAAGCGCTTCACGGAACAGGGGGTGATCGTCA
>NZ_JSYD01000092.1:0-10079 GCF_054824005.1 Brevundimonas sp. GN22
TTGACTGTACCCAGTTAACCTGACGGCACCCGAACGACGAGCTTCTCGCATCAGCCAGCCGCCGTGCCAATGTGTGCGGCGATCGGCAAACCCGCGCCAGTTTTCAACCATTTCGGCGATGGTGAACAGACTGCTCGGATGTGCGGCAAACAGGTCAAGAACGATTGTGAGCGCTTCAGGTAGCGAACAAATGCGGATGCCGCAAAAATGACGGCTACCGTCTAAAAAATGACCAGTGTGTGGGGGGCTGTAAAACTGATGGTTTCAACTGGTCGCTGTGTCTTTTTGGACGTGACAGAGGCATTGCACACGTTGAACGCGGTGAACCCCCACATCCTCTGCGCATTCACTAAACTAGACCGTGGAGGAGAGATGATTGGTAACGGGTTCTGGCGCTAGTCGCCGCGCCAAGCGCGCGTATGTGCTGTTTTTATTTTTTGGGGCATTCGCTCTATTGGCCATCGTCACGATGGCAAACCAGACGCTGCGCGAATTGACTGGCGAGCAACAGTTAGAAAGGGCGCTCAACAAAGCACATGACCGCCGCGAGCAACTGCAAGATGTCTTTTCGTTACTTCAGGATGGCGAAACAGGACTTCGTGGCTTCCTTTTGACCCGAAATCCCGTTTTTCTCGCGCCCTATCAAAACGCCGAGGACCGATTGGATAGCGAGTGGTCGCAGTTGAAACAGCTGTTCGCACGCGACCCAGCGCGTTTAGAGCGTCTGGAGATACTGGTTCGGACAAAGCGCGATCTGCTGCGTGCTGGCGCAGAAAGAGCGACAAACTTACCGGCAGCGGAACGACATGACCGGGCACTCTCGGGCAAAGTGGCTATGGACCGCATTCGTGACGAGATAGCCCTGCTGAATCAACAAGAAGCTGCCATGTTGGAACAGTTGCGAACCCATCACCAACACCAGGCATTAAGCACGCGTCGGGCCGTGATAGTTTTGTCCGTTCTGTTCGTCTTGCTGATGTTAGGTGCCGCGATCACAATCTGGCACTACATGCGACGTCAAGCAGGTTTGCTAAAAGAAGTTGCAGCATCTGACAGTCAGCAGCAGGCACTTTTCCAAGGCAGCTTTCAGCCGCTTCTCGTACTCGAAGATAATGGTAACGTTGTTCGAATAAATTTTGCAGCTGAAAAAGCGATACAACAGACTTCTAAAGACGTGGTTGGTAAAAATGTTAGACTTTTTGTTGATCTTGATAGATCGGGCGATCCACGTATCCTTGATCAGCTCCGAAATAGACGATCCGCTCTAGAAGAAGCTCTCGAAGGTGAAATATGCGTGCGCCGTAAGGATGGCTCTGTTTTTCCTGCAGAGGTTTCCGTAAGCCCCGTAACTATAGATAATACCACCAATATAATCGTGGCACTCAAGGATGTTTCGGAGCGTAGGCGCATGGACGAGATGAAGTCACAGTTCGTCTCTACCGTCAGCCACGAACTGCGAACGCCGCTGACTTCGATTGCCGGATCGCTGGGCCTTTTGGCGGGCGGAGCGGCAGGGGTGTTGCCCGACAAAGCCGCCCGCCTCATCGGCATTGCCCAGTCAAACAGTCAACGCTTAGTTCGGTTGATCAACGACATTCTTGACATCGAGAAACTGGAATCCGGCCAGATGGCATTGCGTTTGGAACGGGTGGACTTGCGTGAGCTGGCAATGCGGTCGATTGATGCCGTCAGCGGAATGGCCTCCGATCACAAGGTACAAGTCGAACTGGATGGCCGGGCAACAGCCACGGTCATGGGGGACATGGACCGACTTATCCAGGTGATCGTGAACCTGTTGTCCAATGCCTTGAAGTTTTCCCCTTCCGGGGAGACGGTCACGGTCCGGCTGATGGTAGATGACGGACCGACGGTCACGTTGACTGTGTTGGACCGTGGGCCCGGTGTGCCTGAGGCATTCAGATCAAGAATATTCGAGAAATTCGCGCAGGCGGACTCGTCCGATACGCGCCAGCGCGGGGGAACGGGTCTGGGGCTAGCCATTTCTCGCGAGATTGCAGAGCGGCATGGTGGGCGGCTGTGGTTTGATCCTGATCCGGGCCATGGGGCCGTCTTCCATCTGCAACTGCCGCGTGTCGCTGCGGTGCCTATCCATAACCGGGTGGATGGACCGCCGTTGTTGGTGGTCGAGGATGATCCCGATGCCGCCGAGGTGTTGCGCAGTATTCTGCAAGAGGACGGATATCAGGTACAGGTTGCCTCGACCGCACGTGAGGCGTTGGTGCTGGTCGGTCAGACGAAATTCGCCGCTGCGCTGATCGACTTGCAACTGCCCGATGCTAATGGGGTGAGCCTGATCCGCGCGCTGCGCAAATCCGCCCTGACGCGGGATCTGCCCATTCTGGTTGTGTCCGCCGATATCTCGCAAGGCATGGCAAAGGCGGCATCGCTTCAAGTCTTGGACTGGATGGAAAAGCCGCTGGAAGTGGATCGCCTGCTGCATGCGGTTCAGGCGGCGACCGCCGGGAGCAAGGCGCAACCTTTGATCCTTCATGTAGAGGATGAAGAGGACGTGCGCAGCCTCACGGCATCCGCCCTTTCGGGAGTGGCGACTATAGAAGCGGCAGGATCACTGGCCGAGGCGAGACGTTATCTGGAAAGTCGTCATCCCGATCTGGTCATTCTGGATATCGGCCTGCCGGACGGCTCCGGTCTGGAATTGCTGGGCAATCTCGAGAGCGGGGACCAGCCGCCGATACCGGCTATCATTTATTCAGCCAGCGATGCCGATCTTGAACTGGGTGCGGGTATCGAAGCCGTTCTGGTGAAGTCGCGCACGCCTGTCTCGTCGCTGGCTCGGACGGTACGGCGTCTGACGCGAAAGGATATGACATGAAGGAACAACTGACCCTGCTACACGTCGATGACGAAGCGGATATCCGCGAAGTGGCGGCGTTGTCGTTTGATCTGGACCCCATGACAACCTCGATCAGTGCATCGTCCGGTCCTGAAGCCCTTTCCATCCTTGATGGAGGGTTGCGGCCTGACGTGATCCTGTTGGATGTCATGATGCCGGGGATGGATGGACCTATGGTCCTTCAACACCTGCGCCAGCGGCCTGCGCTGGAGCGTACGCCGGTCGTATTCATGACGGCACGGGCGCAAGGGTCCGAAGTGGCGGATTACAAGGCCTTGGGGGCCATAGGCGTCATTACCAAACCCTTTGACCCCATGGGGCTGGCGCAAGAGGTGCGCGACCTGTTGGCGGGGGCGGGCGCATGAATGACGCTCTGGAGGCTTTGCGAGCGCGCTTCAGAGAGCGGGCCCGCGCCGATGCCGACAAGATATCGCGTGCCATCTATGACGGTGACTACGAGGTGCTGGAGCAAGTCGTGCATAGTTTGGCAGGCGCAGCGGGCATGTTCGGTTATCCGGCCTTGTCCGAATATGCGCTGGCGATCGACGCGGTGTTTGGGGCTGGAAACAGGCCGTCGGACGAAGCCCTGAACCGGTTGGTCGAGATCATCCGCGCCGAAAGCGACCTCTATTCGTAGACGACGCGCACAGGAAGCATAGGTACTCCCGTCGCGGTATGGCGCAGGAATCCGTCGATGTCGGGTAGCTTGATCCGGGCATTGCCATTGGCGTCGACGTGGGGCAAAGGCGTCGGGCTGGCGTCGGCCCACGCTGCGCTGGTGGGCGACGTCTCTCCATCGGCTTGAAGCAAATAGGTCTGGACCTGCAGACGGTAGGCGCGGTTCGGATCGGCACTCACGTCAATGATCGCCGGATTGTTCAATGCGCTGGTGCGAAGTTGGATCGGGGTCACCGAGGAGACTTTCAGGGCCGAGTGCACCGTAATGGCTGCCGTAGCATCCGGTGCGCCCGTGCTGGCCTGTACAATGGCCGAGGCTAGCAGTATCGCGATCATAGCAGTTGCGCCGTCACCAGATAATCGAACGGGTGTTCGCCCCCGGGAGCGGCCCCATTCAGCCGGACATCCATGCCCAGGTCAAAGGTTGCATCGCGGAACAGGCCCAAAGGGTCCAGATCGAAGCTGACAGTTGCCCCTTCGGCCGGAGATCCGCTGCGGTAGGTGGCCCCGCGCAGGTTGGCGACTCTGAGCCGCGTAATGGTTGCCGGTCCCTGTCCACCGGCGGGCGTGATGGTCACCCGGATCGGCCGCAACGCGCACAACGAAGACAGCGAGTTAAATCCGCAGGATACCGTGATGGTCGGTGTACGTACGGAGGATGTGCTCAAGCGGATTGAATCGCCTGAAACGCGAGTGACCACGCCGCTGGTGCTGACGCTAAAGATGGTTGTCGACTGGCCGCGGATGGTGCGGCCAAGCGTTGGAGCTTCGGCTGGAGAACGGGATACTGACAACTGGGCCGCTGCGGGCATGGCCATAAAGACCGTAGACAGCGCTATGAGGCCCACAATCCATCGGGTCATGAGTTGGCTCCTTTCAGGCTGACCATGATTGTGCCGGCCCGGACGAAACCGCCCGTAGGCGGGATAAGAACCTGTACTTCATCGTCCATTGTAAGCCCCAGCGTGGACGCTTGTTCCGCATTCAGTCGGACGCGGTATTCGCCCGGAGGCACGCCTTCGATGAAGGCGATACCGGCGTGGTCGCTTCGGGTGCTGATGACCTTTCCATCCTTGTCGACCAATTCGATATTGACGGCGGACAAGGCACGGTTATCGCCTGCCACGCGTTCCAGTACGACGCGGAGTTCGACTTCTGAGGATCGCTGCATCGGATAGTTGACGATAACCGTGCGTCCCGGCCGGGGCTCGACAGCAAGCAGGGTAGGCCCGCCGACGAGATAGGGGTCCTCCACCGCTTCGGTGTTGAGGCGAATGACCGCAGTGCCGGGGTCGCCCAAGCCGGGCGCATAGGCTGTGCCGGCGGTATCCGTGGTGAGCGTGTCGGTTGGAACATCGGCTATGATGCCAGCAACGCCCTCTTCGTCGAACTGGCGGATACCGTCACCATTGGCATCTATCCAGGCATTGATGGCCGCTGCTCCGCCTGATGCACCGCCGCTGCGAACCAGTCGATAGCCCCGACTAACGGGGTCATACCCAAAACCAAAACCGAGTTGTAGGCCGACACGCCATTCACCTGTTTCAGTCTCGACGGCGCTGTTCACGGCAAGATCGAAGCGACGGGCACGCCAGATGTGCGAGGCCTGAACCGTAGTACGTGTTTCTGAACCCAGCGAGCGGACTACTCCAAAGCGCAGGGCCTGGTTGTCGCGCAATTGCCAATCTGCGGTCAGATAGCCCGTCTCCAGCTTGAGGTCGGGCGAAAGGCCGTAGGTCAGGCCGGCGCGCAGTTGAAGGCGGCGCGCGACCAATGTGGCCACGTCGCTCGCTCCGGCCCAGCGTTGGATACGGGATTCATCGGCGCGCTTGTCTTCTTCCCAGACAATGCTGCTAGACGCATAGAAACGCCCGATTGGGGTCGAGGCGCGCAGTTCGGCATTCGTCTGGGCGCTGTTGTCGCGGCGCTCGAGACGCCTGAGATTGAGTGACCAGGGAATGGTTTGGGAATGCGGGCCTTTCAGCTGGCCGTCGGCGCGTAAATCGCTGGCCCGTCGTAATGGGGAGGCATTACCCAGACCCAACTGCCTTGTCTCGTCGATAAAGCCGTTGCGGTACTCCGCATGCCTGCCGACGAGGGAAATGCCCGATACCCTTCCGGCAAAGCCGCCGGATAGTGCCTGGCCATCCTGATCATCCCAACCGGCGTCGATCTGCGTCGCAAAGGGACCTAAAGACGTCCGCAGGCCGAACGTGACCATTGAACGCGACTCTTCGTCCGCGACAGGCCGAAAACGGGCAACACCGCCCGAAAGGGTTATTGCTGACGAAAGCCCGTAATCCACACCGGCGACCAAACGCATGCCATGCGGAACAACACTTGGCTGGCGGACGGGATCATCATTCAGGTCCAACAGGGTCCGGCCCTGATCTACAGCACCGAGACGCACGATGACGCGGCCTGCCTCGACCTGACCGGCACCGAAATTGATGCGGCGTACAGCCTCGCGTGTTTCACCGTGCGGTCCGTAGAAAACAAGACGAAGCGTGTTCAGGCCATAGGCTAGCGGCACGTCCAGAAATTCGTACTGGCCCTGCACCGGCGTGGACTGCGATCCATAAAGGATCTCGTTCACATACAGTTCGACTTCTTCGCCAACGGCCAACTCGCCGCGCAAATCCAGCGGCGTGCCGATATCCAGACTGTCGCGCGGAGCCGAGGTATAGAACAGGCCGCGACCGCTGATGCTGGCAGCCCCAAGCGCGAGCGATGGCGTGTAAACATCGCCGATACCCGCATGGGTCCCGCCTAGAACGCCCAGCGCATGGCCTTTGCTATCGCGGCGCGAAAGGCTGATGCGGCTGTCGCTTAGGTTTGCGTCATCATCTGACCCGATCCATGCCTCGAGGCCTGCCCATAGCAGGTCGCCTGCAACCCGTACGTCATAACGACTGGTCTGATCGCGTCCGTCGCGGCCCGTTTGGCCGCCGATATTGATATCAAAGGCGGGGGCGGTGAAGGCCTGATAAGGGGTGGCGATCTCGACACGCTGATCGCCACTGGCACCCAGACCCAGACGGCCACGACGCTGGTCGCGTTCGAGGCGTTGCTGAAACGGCAGAGGCTCGAGCGGCGTAAGCTCTAGGACTTGAGCGCTGGTATCAGGCTTCAGGCGCACAGGGAGCAACTGCTCAATCACGTCAATTCGAAGGTAGAGGTCATCGGCATAGATGGCGGCTTGGTCGGCGGATATGGCGACCTCGCGACCTGCCAGTATGGCCTTGCCGTTGGACAGATCGACCGTCAGCTTGCGGTCCGGCGACAATATCCAGCCTTCGGCCCGGCGTTGGGTTGGAAAGACGCCGACAGCGAGATCCAGTACCCGCGACAGTTCGCCAATGGGCACAAACACGCCCGTCCGCGATGCGTACACGTTGACGGATTCGGCCAGAAGGACAGGGCCCGAGCGCACCTCGAGCCACAAAAGGTCATCGCTGCTAAAGGGTTGGGGCGAGGCGGCATCAACCAGCGCCGCAGCCGTCGCGCCATCCTGCGCGTGGGCTACGGTGACGGCTAGGCTCCAACTCAGCGCGATAGCGCTGGCAAAGCCAAGGGCTTTCACGGGGCTGAAATCCGCGTGACTGCCAGCACCTCGCCCGGACGCGCATCATCGTCCCGATAGACAAGCGTCAAAGCCTGACCGGCGGGTACCGCTTGTGGCAGGGCTAGGCGGACAGTGCGTTTGTTGATTTCCGGATAGACAGCCACGCCGCGCACCAGCGTCATCAGGGGCGCGTCGTCTGCGGTGCCGAGACGGACTTCAAGATCGCCGTAAACGGAGTTCGCGCCAAGACGGTCGATGTCGAAGACCAATTCAGTGCCTGATGCTCCCTGCTCCAGACGGGCGTTGCTGATGCCGGCGCGGGCATCGGCAGCGTTGTCGCGTACGATGACAGGGATGCTGACGCTGAACAGGGCAATGACCTGAAGGGCGAGATCGTCCTCATTGCCAGCAGCCGCCTGCGCTGCAGTAAAACCGCTGTCCTCAGGGGGAAGAGCGGTGATGGTCAGATGTGAGCGGTGCTCGGCCGAGCCATCCCCAGCGGGGCGGGCACGCAAACGGATGGCCTGGCTTTCGCGTGGCTGGAGGGTTACCCGACGGGGGGTGTGTTCGACCAAATCTGCAGCCGACGAAATGTCCAGTTCATGACGTTCTGAGGCGGCGATGATCTGGCCATCGGGCAGCATAATGCGGTCGACCAGGTCGACCGTATATGTCGCTGGTTGGTCGCCCTGGTTGAAAACATAGACGATCGCGCTGCGCTCGCCGGGGGCGAACACCACACGCTTGGGCGAGATGTTCAGATCGGCACCGACTTGGGCATTCGTGGGCAGGACGCTGGCGGAGAGGGCCAGAGCCGCAGCAGCCACGGTGTTTGCAACATATTGAGGCCAGCCCTGTCTCATACCAAATCTCACCCACCGGGAGGCCGCTGCGAATAGGCGCAGCGGCCATCATTCCTTAGTTATAGGCCGCCGACACGGTGAAGGTTCCCGTGTAAACGCCGGTCCCTGCGGTCGAAGGCAGAGCGACCGAACCACCGACACGTACGTTCAGCGAACCTGCCGAACCCAATGCGTTGCTGAGGGTTTGGGCCGATGCATTGGCGCCCAGATTGTTGCTGGTGGTGACGGTCAGGCTTTCCGAACCGTTGGCCATGGTGAAGGTAGCCGGGACGGTGACCGAGACGGATTGGCCGCCTTCGCCGTCGATGTTGAACTGGGCTGCCTGCGGGGTGTCACCCGAGTTCAGGGCAACAACGCCGCCCGAAACGGTGCGAGCACCAGCATTGCTGACGACGACAGAACCGGAACCGGTCGATGGACGTACAACGGTGCCGAACTTCATGTCCGCGCTCTTGGTGACGGTCAGCGGACGGATGACGGTGATCGAACCTTGGCCCGAGGCCGAAGAGGTCGATTGGGCCGAGGCGGTACCAGCAAAGCCCAGAGCGGCAACGGCGAGGGCGGAAACGAGAGCGAAGCGGTTC
This sequence comes from Brevundimonas sp. GN22, assembly GCF_054824005.1. Classification (NCBI taxonomy): domain Bacteria; kingdom Pseudomonadati; phylum Pseudomonadota; class Alphaproteobacteria; order Caulobacterales; family Caulobacteraceae; genus Brevundimonas; species Brevundimonas sp. GN22. The sequence goes on from NZ_JSYD01000092.1 coordinate 8,566, forward strand.
ATGAGAACTCCAACGGTTGAAAACTGCGTTGGGACCCAAATCTTCCTCATTTCAGCACGGGTCCATCAACCGGACCCGCAAAAACGGGTTTTTCGAACCAAAGTTATAGGTTTGCCTTACATTTCTGACGAGCGCGGGAACTTCAATGCCCGCGTTCAGCTTCCCAATATGAAGAGGAAGCGTTGGTATAATGCGTTGGATAGTTCTTATTGTTGATGATCACCCGCTCGTGGCCGAGGCTCTGGAAGCGGCAGTGGCGAAAGCCTATCCGCAGTTCGAGGTTGGCCGGGTTTCCAGCGCTGCTGAAGCGGAAAGCTTTGCCCGTCGGCATTCCCAGCGCGTGCGCATGGTTATGTTGGATCTTATGCTGCCAGACGCTGAGGGGTTCAGCGCGCTGATCCAGCTGCAGCAGATTTTGCCCAAATCCCAATTCGCGATCATTTCCGCGCGCGTAGATCCACACATGGTTTCCATGGCGCGATCGTTTGATGTGGACGCCTATTTGAGCAAGGCTGAACCCGTCGAAACATTGGTCAATGCAATAGGCAGTGTGATGCGGGGTGAAACGATTTTCCCGATCGGTATCACTCCACAAGCCCGTACAGAGGATTACCACAAGCGTTTGCTAACACTGTCGAAAGCCCAGATGCGCGTATTGAAAGCGATGGCCGAGGGTAAGTTGAATAAGCAAATCGCCGGGGAGTTAGGTCTGACGGAGGGAACCGTCAAACAGCATGTTTCAGCCATTCTAAGGAAGCTGGGCACGCCTAACCGTAGCCAAGCCATCTTAAACAGCGCCCGGCACCTTGGTAAGATCGATTAAGAACTGGTCCGCCTTCCGTCAGAGAAGGATTGTTTAACTCGCAGGGGTAGGCAAAGAAGAGATCACGACCGAGGTGTTGCGCGATTTGGTGGTTCGGGTCGAGATCCATAGCGCATCGGTACAGTTCGTCTGACGTGACCCCCCTGAAACTCCTCCAGGAATAGTTAGAGTCCGCCCTAACGAAGGACGGACAAAATGAAGCGATCTAGGTTTACGGAAGAGCAGATCATCGGGATCCTGCGGGAGCAGGAGGCCGGAGTGACGACGGCGGAGGTGTGTAGACGTCACGGGGTCAGCTCGGCGACCTTTTACAAATGGAAGGCCAAGTTCGGCGGGCTCGACGTGTCGGAGGCTCGGCGGTTGAAGTCGCTTGAAGACGAGAACGCCCGGCTTAAGCGGATGTTGGCGGACGCGATGCTGGACAACGTGGCCCTGAAGGACCTGCTGGGAAAAAAGTGGTGACGCCCGCCGGTTGGCGCGAGGCGGCTGGTCATTTGCAAGCCGCCTATGAGATGAGCGAAAGGCGGGCGTGCCGTGTTCTGGGCGTCGATCGGACGAGCTTGCGCTATCAGGCGACACGCCCGGATGACGACGTCCTGCGCGACCGGCTGAGGGCCCTCGCGCCGGAGCGTCGCCGGTTCGGCTATCGCCGCTGCACGTCCTGCTGCGGCGCGAGGGTCATGCGGTCAAC
>NZ_JSYD01000093.1:0-41792 GCF_054824005.1 Brevundimonas sp. GN22
CCTCCCATGCGGCTGCCCTCACTCTTCAGGCGAACGCCCTTCCGTCTGACGCTGTTGTTCCTTGCCCTGTTCGTGGCAACGGCCAGCGCAGTGATGAGCTATGTCTATATGGCTTCGGCAGCCGAAGCCCGCTCTCGCGCCGAGGCCAGCGTCCGCGCCGAGGTCGAGACCCTGATCGGTATCTACCGGACACGGGGCCGGACGGCGCTGAACCAGACGCTGATCGACCGCACGCTGCGCGGTGACAAATATCTCTACCGTTTGCGCGACGAGACGGGCCAGGTCGTAACCGCCAATATCTCGGACATCCCCTCGGGAGTGGACAGCGGCGAGTGGGAAACCTTCCGCCTCACCGTCACCGATGACGAGGGGCGCGTCCAGCGCCGCCAGTCTATCGGCATCGACACCCCTCTATCGGGCGGCGAACACCTGTTTGTCGGCGAAGACATCGGCGACATTGAAGCCTATCTGGAGCGCCTCACGCAGGCGCTGTGGATGGCCATGATCCTTGTGCTGGTCTTGGGCATCGGCGGCGGCCTGATCGTTAGCCGCCGCGTTGAAAGAGCGATGGGCCGCCTGAACCGCGTGGTCTCGGCGGTGCAGGAGGGCGACCTGAAGGTCCGTGTTCCTGTACGCAACTCCGGTGACGAACTGGACGAACTGTCCCAAGGCTTGAACACCATGCTCGACCGGCTGGAAGGCTCGATGGCCTCCATCCGCCATGCCGGTGATGCCATTGCCCACGACCTTCGCTCGCCGCTCACGCGCATGCGCGCCAAGATGGAAGTTGCGCTGATCGACGCCGAGGCGGGGCGCATCAACGGCGTCGATGCCCTTGAACTGGCGCTTGGCGAGGCTGACAGCCTGCTCAAAACCTTCAACACCGTTCTGGCGATTGCCCGTTTGCAAGCCGGCGGGGCACCTGATCCCAAGGTGTTTGACGCCGCCATTCTGGCGCGCGACATGGCCGAGCTTTACGAATATTCGGGCGAAGAGAAGGACATCGAGTTCGAGTCCGAGATCGAGTGCGACCTGTTCGTGGAAGGCAACCAGCCCTTCCTCGCGCAGGCACTGGCCAACCTCATCGACAACGCTATCAAATACACCCCTGCAGGCGGGGCCGTAATGTTCCGCGCGCGCCGACGCTCCGATGGGGCCATCGAATATTCGGTCACCGACAATGGACCGGGCATCCCCGAGGAAGACCGCGAGCGGGTGCTGCAACGGTTCGTGCGCCTGGACAGCAGCCGCACGGAAGCGGGCTCGGGCCTGGGCCTGTCGCTGGTGACCGCTGTCGCCGAGGCGCACGGTGGCCGGATCGAACTGGACGAGGGGCCCGGCGCATTTGATGGACGCGGGCCGGGACTTCGTGTTGCGTTGGTCCTGCCTCCCGCATCTCCGCCCGAAGACACTGCCGAAGCCGAATGACTGAAACAGCCTCCCGCCTGATAGATCTCATCAGCCCTTGCGGGCCGGTCACCGATCAGGACGCCGCCCAGCGCCTCTATGAGAGATTGTCGGAAGCGGCCGACGAGGCTGGCTGGCGTGACGATTTGGAGGCGGCGTGGCCCTCACTGGCTCCGGTATTTGCGGCCTCGCAGTATTTGGGCGGGATTGCCCGTCGCTGGCCCGCTATTTTGCATCGCGTGCTGACGACCCCGCCGGATGAGAGGCTTGCAGCGCTTCTGGCTGAAACCGAAGCTCTGGACGGGCCGCCCGACGAGACCAAATCGCCTCTGCGCCTTCTGAAGGCCGAATTGCATTTGATGACCGCCCTGTCCGATCTTGGCGGTGCATGGTCATTGGACCAGGTCACAGGCGCGATTGCCCGCTTTGCTGATGCAGCCGCGCAGGCGGCCCTTGCGTCTGCAGCCTCCGGCTGGCGTCGCCGTGGGAAACTAACGTCGGCGGCCGATGATCCGCGCGGACCTGTGCCCGGCCTGTTTGTCCTGGCCATGGGCAAGGGCGGGGCGTTCGAGTTGAACTATTCGTCCGACATCGACCTCAGCCTGTTCTACGATCCCGAAGTCGTCGCCAGTGTGCTGGACGACAGCGTCGAGCCGCAGAATTTCTGCAACCGTTTGGCTCAAGGTCTGGCGACCCTGCTGACGGAACGGACGGCCGATGGCTATGTCTTCCGCGTGGACCTGCGCCTGCGTCCGGATCCGTCCTCAACGCCGCCGGTGGTCGCGGCACCGATGGCCCTGACCTACTACGAAGGCGTCGGCCAGAACTGGGAGCGTGCGGCCTTTATCAAGGCGCGGGTCTGTGCAGGCGACCAGGCCGAAGGCACCGAGTTCCTCAAGGCGCTCAAGCCCTTCATCTGGCGCCGCAGTCTGGATTATCAGGCGGTGCTGGATATCCAGTCGATCAAGAAACAGATCCATACCTATAAGACCGGCGAAGGCCTTGAAGCTGCAGGGGCGAACCTCAAGCTTGGGCGCGGCGGCATCCGCGAGATCGAGTTCTTCGTTCAGACACAGCAGTTGATCCTCGGCGGTCGTAACCCTCAACTGCGCTCGCCCCGTACACTGGATGCTTTGGAGGCCCTGACCGAGGCGGGTCACATCACGCCCCAAACCTGCGACCAGTTGAAGGCGGCCTATCGGGTCCTGCGCGACCTCGAACACCGCGTGCAAATGCTCCAGGACGAGCAGACGCACGCCCTGCCAGCCGATCCGGAGACCCGCGCCAAGGTGGCCGCCCTTTATGGCGAAGATGATCTAGCCGAGTTTGATCGCCGGATCGAAGAACTGCTGGTCAGCGTCAACGGCATCTATGGCGAACTGTTCAGTGAAGGCGAGCAGCTTTCGTCCGACTTCGGCAGTCTGGTTTTCACCGGCGTGGAAAACGATCCGGGCACGCTGGAAACCCTCGCCCGCATGGGCTTTACCGAGGCCGCCAGCGTGTCGGAGACTATCCGAAACTGGCATCATGGCCACATCAACGCCACCCGCTCGGCGCGTGGGCGCGAACTGTTTACCCGACTGGCTCCAAGGCTGCTCGAAGCGGTGGCCGCAACCGGTGCGCCCGATGCCGCCTTCCGTCGCTTTGCCACCTTCTTCTCTGGACTGAAGGCAGGCGTGCAGGTGCAGGCGTTGTTCCTGAACCAGCCGCGATTGTTCGAGATGGTCGTGGGCGTCATGGCCTTTGCGCCGCGTCTGGCGCGTATTCTGGGCCGCCAGCCGCAAGCGCTGGATGGCGTGCTGGATGCCCGCTTCCTCATCCCACTGGGCGAGGACACGGGCGTGGTGGACCAGTTGATCGCCGAGGCCGCAGAGGCGGGCGATTTTGAAAACGCGATGAATGTGGTGCGCCGCCTGCAACGCGAGCAGGCGTTCCGCATCGGCATGAACGTGATTACCGGACGGGCGTCGGCGGTTCAGGCGGGGCTGACCAATACCTCCCTGGCCGACGGCTGTATGAAAGCCCTGTCGCCTGCTGCACTGGCCGAGGCCGAGCGCATGGGCGGCAAGCTTGCGGGCGGCGAAGTGGCCGTCGTGGCGCTGGGCAAGGCCGGCTCGCGTGAGATGACGGCAGGGTCCGATCTGGACCTGATGACCATTTACAACGCACCCGCCGATGCGGTCACAGATGCCAAGGGTTGGGGGGCGGAGACCTTTTTCGGACGCTTTACCCAGCGGTTGATCGCGGCCCTGTCGGCCCATACCGCCGAGGGCGGGCTTTACGAGGTCGACATGCGCCTGCGCCCCACGGGGTCGAAGGGACCGGTGTCGGTGCGGCTGAACAGCTTCGTAGAATACTACGCGCAGGAAGCCGACACATGGGAGTTCATGGCCCTGACGCGCGCCCGCGTCGTGTGGGCGACCAGCGACCGTTTCGCCAAACAGGTCGCCGATACGCTCGAGGCCGTCTTGCGGCGTCCGAGACCGGGTGTCGATGTGGGGGCTGATGTCCGCAAGATGCGCGACCTGATGGACCGCGAGCGCAGGCCCAAGGGCTTCTGGGACATGAAGCTGACCCCGGGCGCGCAGGTGGACGCAGAGTTCGTCGGCCAGTACCGCCAGCTGATGCATGCCGCCAATGGCGGAGCGCTGACAGTATCGACCCTAGAGGCGCTGACGGACGATCCGCTGCTGGCGGAATCCTGGCGCTACCACCAGCATCTAGCGCAGATCATGGCCTGTGCCTTCGATGGGCGCGGAGACCCTGATCAGGAGCCGGCCGGTTTCCAGCAGGCGCTGGCAAAGTCGGCGGGCGAAGAAGACTTCGAGGCCTTGAAGGCCGCCCTGGTGCGACTGCGCCAATCGGCCCGCGTTGCGTTCGATCAGGTCCTGCCCGAGGTCAAAGAACCGGAAAGCCATTAGGCGAACAGCACTATCGACGGAACTTCCGATGCCGCGCGTGTAACCCTAAGGGTTCACACAGTGTAAAAGGCGTTTCGGAACAGATCATGCTGGCGACAAAGGGAAGATTACGGCGACTTGCGCCGGGCCGCCCCTTGGCGCTGGGCCGAATGTGCGGCAAAGGGGATGACCCAGCTGTGCTTGCGTCCCTTGGGGGGGCGCGACACGTCTCCACACAGGCACGAAACGACCTTGGCACGGATCGACGATCCAGACGAAGAGCTGCTTGGCCGTGTGGCGAAGGGGGACCCTGCTGCAATCCAGGCCATGGTCGCGCGCAAACTTCCGCGCATCCTGAACCTTGCCGCGCGCCTTCTTGGCGATCCGATCGAAGCCGAGGATGTGGCGCAGGAGACCATGCTGCGCGTCTGGAAACAGTCCGCCAAGTGGAAGCCGGGGCAGGCCAAGTTCGACACCTGGATTTATCGTGTGGGTCTGAACCTTTGCTACGATCGTCTGCGCCGTCGTCGCGAGACGCCGGTCGAGACCTTCCCCGAAATGGTGGACGACGGTCCGGCACCGGATCGGGGCTTGTTGGCTGCCGAGACGGGCGCGCGGGTACAGCAGGTGCTTATGCGTCTGCCGCAAAGACAGCGCGAGGCGATCGTGCTGTGCCACTATCAGGAACTGGGCAATATCGAAGCCGCGCAGCTGATGGGGATCAGCGTCGAGGCCTTGGAAAGCCTTCTGTCTCGCGCCCGCCGCACCTTGCGTGCGTCACTGGAAGATCTGGCCACCCGGCCGCGTACCAATCGGAGGGGGAATTGAGATCATGATGACCAAAGACCGGTTTGAGTACCTCCTTGATGCCTATGGTGCAGACTTTGCGCGCTGGCCCGCCGATGCGCGTGACGCTGGTCGCGCGGCACTGCACAGCGATCCGCAGCTTCAGGTTGCGTGGGCTAAAGCCGCTGCACTGGACGATATGATCCGGTTGCCCAATCTGGTGCCCTCCGCCGCATTGCGCGATCAAATCATTGCATCGGCCACCAAGGCCGGTCTGCGCGCGCGCCGCATTCGTCGCGCCTTGCTGGCTGTCTGGTCGGGTGCAGGCGTCGCAGCTACGGCCGTAGCGGGCGCTGCGCTCGGCATCATTATCGCCCACCAGTTGTCGGCCCCGATGCGCGCAGACACTGTCTTTTATCAGGCCAGCCTTCAGGGCGCAGACGATACCGACTTGCTGGGCGTCGAAATGGCATCTCTGGACGTGAAACGCTGATGACCTCGCGCACTCTTAAAACCGCGCTGGCGGTATCGGTCGCCCTGAACGTGTTTCTGGTGGCAGGCGGTGCCGCGGTCTGGGTCAAGACCCGCGACGCCGCCCGTGCAGAGCAGTCCAGCCGCTCCAGCCGCACTGAAACGGTGATGGAACTGGTGAACGCCCGCTCCCCCGCTGTCGCAGAACCGCTGAAAGAAAAGCTGCGGGCGATTGCGCTGATGGCTCGTCCCGATTTCGAGCAGGCGCGTGCCGCCCGCCGCGAGGCCATCAACATCACTGCCTCGGATGATTTCGACGCCGAGAAAGTCGACGCCTTGCTGGCAACCTCGCGTGCCGCCGAGGCACGAGGGCGTGCGGTTCTGGAATCGGGTGCCGTTCGCGTGCTCGCGGAGCAGCAGCCTGATGATCGCAAGGCACTGGCCCGCATTCTCGCCCGTCACCGCACCAGCAAGGCCAAGGCCGAGAAACCGGCAGAGAAATAAACCGCTTTAAGCGGCGGTATGCAGGCGCGGGGCAGGGTGAAGCCCCTGCGCGGTCTTGACCGACTTTACGGGTATGTCGAACCACACGGTCGTTCCGGTGCCCAGTTCGCTTTCGATCGTCATTTCCGAGCCGTGAATCTCGATCAGCGACTTGGTCAGGGCTAGGCCAAGCCCGGTGCCCTGTGTCGTCTTGGCGTGTTGGTTCTCGACCTGCACAAACGGCTGGGCCAGTCGCTTGATATCCTCGGCGGCAATGCCGATACCGGTATCGCGAATGGCCACACGCACCACACCCGGACGCTCCATCAACGGGGTCAATTCCAGCATGACGCGACCGGCGCGCGGCGTGAATTTGATGGCGTTGGACACAAGGTTCAGCAGCACCTGTTTCATGCCACGCAAATCGACTTCGGCCTCGACCACATCCGGTGCATCCAGCGTCAGGGCCAGACCCGCTTCTTCGGCGCGGCCCCTCATCAGATGCACTACTTCCCGACCAAGCGCAGCCATGTCCGTGCGCTCGTAATAGAGGTTCAGCTTGCCGGCCTCGATCTTGGCCATGTCGAGGATGTCGTTGATCAGGCTCAGCAGGTGCTTGCCCGAGGTGTGGATGTCGACGGCATAGCCCTTGTAGCGACGATCCCCCAACGGGCCGAACATCTCCTGCGCCATGATCTCGGAGAAGCCGTTGATGGCATTCAGCGGCGTGCGCAGTTCATGGCTCATATTGGCCAGAAACTCCGACTTGGACTGGCTGGCAGCCTCGGCCCGCGTCATTGCGGCCTCATACTCCTTGGCCAGTGTCGCCAGACTGGCGCGGCTGCGCTCCAAGGCATTTACAGTGCGCTGGAGTTCCTCTGCCGCCCGGCGACGCTCGTTTTCCTGCTGGCGGATGAGGGTCACATCGGCGGCGATCACCACCGTGCCGCCATCGCCGGTAAACCGCTCGGTCATCTGCAGCCAGCGGCCGTCCTTGAGTTCCACTTCGCGCACGCCTGCGCGGCGCTGCTCGGATTTTTGCTCCGATCGAATGGCTTGTGCGGCGATCCGGTTCAGGTCGTTCTTTAAAGCCCCGCGATAGAGCGCGCCCTTGGGGAAGTCGAAAGCGTCCTGGAATGCTTGGTTCCACATCACCAGATGACCCTGACGGTCAAACAGGACAAAGGCATCCGAGACGCTCTGGATGCCGTCGATGAGCCGGTTCTCCGCCGCCTGTGCCTTGGCCTTGATGCGGCGCGCTTCGGTGACGTCCAGCGCGATACCCATGAGATGGCTGAACTCGCCCCGACGCGGATTGAGACGCGCACGGCCGCGCACGTCGATCCAGCGCACGCCCCCATCGGCCAGTGGCAGAGGGAATGCGAGATCGAAATGACCGGTCAGCCTCGCCTCGGCCATGGCCGCGACGAAGCCGTCACGATAGTGCGGATGGATGCGGTCGATGATCTCGGTATGGGTGAGAACGGAGCCTGTCGGCACCTCGAAAAGGGCCGTCATATAGTCGGAAAAGGTGATATGCCCCTTCTCCATATCCCAGTCCCAGACCCCGCACTGCGCGGCCTCTACGGCGATACGGAAGCGGCGCTCGGTTTCGCCCCACTCGCGACGACGACGATCCTGCCGGAAGATCTGCAGCGCAAAGAACAACAACAGGGCTACCCCGGCAGCGAGCGGGATGACCAGCAATCGGGCATCGTCACGCCAGCGTTCGAAGACGGTCGGGGCAGGGCGATCCGCCACCACCGCTAAACCGCTGTCTCCGACAAGCCTTGCCTTGGTCATGCGGCCCTTACCTTGTGGGTCCGGCAGGATAGCGCCGTCGCCGAACAGGGTTGGGGGCAGTTGGGATTTGGGGTGCAGTTCCAAACGCGTGTCTGCAACAGTTGGCGTGGGTGCAGGTGCGGGCGCGCTGACGGCCAGAAGCTTCCCGTCACGCGTCTTGCGCGCAAGATGAAGACGGCCTTCCTCGTAGCTAATGCCTTCGACGGCGCGTGTATTCTTGCCGACCGCGACTAGGGGTGTCCCCTGCGCGGTCGTCAGCAAAAGGGCGCTGCCGGACAGATTGCGGGCGGCCAGTTCCATTGCCGACAACGCGCGCTCGGGTTGGGCGGCATATCCGGCTTCGGCTGTGGTTAGCAGGCGATCCATATCGCCAAGTTGAGCAGCGACCGTCTGAGCGAAAACGTGTGCGTCGAGCGACAGGGTTTCGCGCATCAGAGCATCGACTTCGCGCTCGGGGCGGGACTGGTCGCGGGCAACCAGCAGCAAAGCCATGGACAGGATCAGCAGCGCCGCCAGAATCAGGGCGCGTTCATAGGGCCGTCCCCATAGACCGGGATGGTCTGTGGCGCGGCGTCCCCGTCCTTCGCTGCGTCGCTCGATCCCGCGCACGAAGAGGCCCCTCCCTGCGTTCGTGAAGGGCTAAACTAGGCTGTTTTGTCAGTCTGTGTCGAGAGCTTGGCTATGGGGCGCGGGTTTCAGGCCGCTTCATCGCCCATATTTGTCGGCGTGTCCGTGCGGTCGGTCAGAGCCGGGCGTGATGCGGGCATCGGCAGGCTATGAATCCGGCGCAGGATGGCCTTGCTGGCCTCGGCCAGTCGGCGGGCTTCGGGCGGGGCATCCATGGGGCTTTCGTCCACCGCCTCGATGATCTGGTTCAGGATGCTGAGCATGTCGGGCGCGGCGGCAATGATGCGGGCCTGCTGCTCGATCACCTCGGGAAGCCGGTCATATTCGGCACCCGGCACGCGCCATCCACCCCAGTCCGCCTCGTCGGTGACAACCACCGGATAACTTCCGGGGAAGGGGTGGTGGGCGCAGTCGTTCTGGTCCTGCCATTTGTTACGGGCACGCAGCACGCGCCAGTTTCCAAGGTTCTTGAGGCCCTCGCTTTCAGGCAGTTGCAGTTCGCTGCCTTGAAACTCGCGTCCCAGACCTACGTCATAGGTCACGCGCACAGGTTCGTCGAAGCCCTTGGCCCAAACAGGAATTACCCGTTCGACGTCAGCCCAAAGTCCAACGCTTTCGACCCAGACCTTCTGACCTTTTTGAAACTGCGCGCGCGCCATTGCATAAGCCCCGTACCACTCGTCGTCGCTAACCATAGCTATAAGCCGTTAGCGACACCTTGGGAGAGATGGTTACCGGAGACCCTTAACCGTGACCATTACTAATTAGGTCAAACAACCACTTATGGCTGCGATATGCTTTCCAGAGCCTCGCCTGCATAGCGTTCCTTAACCTTTACAGACAGGTCGCCCAGCGAGACCACGCCGACCAATCGACCATGTTTGTCCGTGACGGGCAGACGACGGATACGCGCACGGCTCATGAGGTCCAGAGCGGTTTTCAACTCGTCCGTATCCAGCGCGGTGATGGCGTCGCGCGACAGGTATTGACCCACCGCATCTCCGGCACTGGCACCCTTGGCAAGCGCGCGCACAGTCAGGTCCCGGTCGGTGATAGTGCCGATCACGCGGTCTTCCTCGACCACCGGCATAAAGCCGAAATCGCCCTGCGCCATCCGGCTGGCGATGTGTTGGAGGGTATCCTCCGGGCGCGCGACTTCGACGTCGCGGCTCATCAGGTCTTTGATCTTCATTTCCTGCTCCTGAAGCGGATCGGCCGAGCGGCCTCCCAGAATAAAGACGGGGGCAGGGGAAACTGTTCCTTAGTGCAACGCTAGGAGGTTCGGGGAAACGTCGCTATCTCCTTAGTTGTGAACCGAGATCAGGATGGTGCCGATGGCCTCTGAAACTGCTGCATTGGGATTGGGCCACGTCACCGCCCTGTTGGCTGCGGGCGTGGTAGCGGTGTCGGTGGCACGCAAGATCGGCCTCGGCTCGGTGCTGGGCTATCTGCTGGCCGGCGTTGCTCTGGGGCCGTTTGGACTGGCGGTGGTCAAGGAGCCGCAGGTCATTCTGCACGTCGCCGAGTTCGGCGTGGTGATCTTCCTGTTCATCATAGGTCTGGAGATGAGGCCGACGCGGCTTTGGGCCATGAAGGGCGAGATATTCGGTCTTGGCACCGCGCAGGTCCTGTTGAGCGGTCTGGTTCTGACCCTGATCGCCTATGCGTCGGGAGTGCCGCTGGCGGTGGCGTTTGTCGGGGCCATGGGCTTTGTCATGTCGTCGACAGCCGTCATCATGCAGATGCTGGAAGAGCGCGGGCAGATGGCCAGCGCCGGAGGCCGCCGTGCCGTCTCGATCCTGTTGTTTGAAGACCTCGCCATCGTGCCGCTTTTGGCCATTGTGGCCCTGATAGGTGCGCGGGTTGCGCCGGTGCACGAAACCGGCTCACCGCTGTGGATGACGGCAGGTCTGGCTGTGTTGGCGGTTGTCGGCGTGCTGGTGGCAGGCCGCTATCTGGTCAATCCGGTATTCGGCTTCCTTGCCCGAAATGGCGGGCGCGAAGTCATGACGGCGGCGGCCCTTCTGGTGGTGGCAGGCACGGCGTGGCTGTTGGATGCTGTGGGCTTGTCGATGGCGATGGGGGCCTTCCTCGCCGGTGTACTGCTGTCGGATTCCACCTTCCGTCACCAGCTTGAAGCCGATGTAGAGCCCTTCAGGGCCATCCTGCTGGGGCTGTTTTTCCTGTCGGTCGGTATGGCGCTGGACCTGTCGGTGGTGGCCGATCAGTGGCAGTTGGTGCTGGCCGGTCTGGCGGCCTTCATGGTTGCCAAGGCCGTGGTCATCTATGCAGTCGGACGCCTGTTCCGCCATAACCACCGCGAGGCGATGGAGCGGGCCACCTTGTTCGCGCAAGGCGGCGAGTTCGCCTTCGTCCTTTACAGCGCGGCCGTGGCGGCGGGTGTGATCGACGGCAACGCAAGCGCTACCTTGTCTGCCATTGTCATCCTCTCTATGGCCCTTACTCCGCTGACGACTTTGGCGACCAGCCGCCTGTTACCCAAGGAGCAAGGTTTGCGGGTGGAGGATGCCGACGATGTTGAATCCGCCAAGGACCTTGTCGGGCGCGTTCTGATCATCGGCTTTGGCCGCTTCGCCCAGGTCGCCTCGCAACCTCTGTTGGCGCAGGGCGTGGATGTTTCCATCATCGAAAAGGATGTGGAGATGATTCAGGCGGCCGCCAATTTCGGCTTCAAGGTCTATTACGGCGACGGCACAAGGCTGGACACCTTGCGTGCGTCGGGCGTCGAAAAGGCCGAGGCCGTTCTGATCTGTGTCGACGATCAGGAAGCCACCGACCGGATTGTCGAACTGGTCATCCACGAATTCCCCGGCACCAAGGTCTTCGCCCGCGCCTATGACCGCGGCGCGACCCTGCGACTGCTCAAGGCGGGCGTCGATTATCAAATCCGCGAAACCTTCGAGTCGGCCCTCGTCTTTGGCGGCGAAGTCTTGCGCGAACTCGGTACGCCCGATGTCGAGATCGAGGAAACGCTTGAGGACGTCCGGAACCGCGACGCCCAGCGCGTTGATCTGGAACTGGCCGGAGGCCTCGAGGCCGGACGCGTTTTGATGCGCGGGAACATGACAACGCCCCAGCCCTCGCCCTATATCAAGCCGGTACGGGAAGGGCAGGTTATCACTGTCGATCCTGCCTCGTCTGACGCTTCGGGAAGCTAACCGCCTATGGTCAACGTCGATATCGCCAAGCGCGCCTATGATCATAGCTGGCGGCTGGACCCCATTGTGCGCAGTCTGCTGGATACCGACTTCTACAAGCTGTTGATGCTGCAACTGATCTGGCGTCGTTTCCGCGACGTGCCGGTGACGTTCACGGTCATCAACCGTACCAAGACGGTGCGTCTTGCCGACGAGATCGACGAGGCGGAACTGCGCGCGCAACTGGATCACGTGCGCACCCTGCGGTTCAGCAACAAGGAACTGATCTGGCTGGGTGGTAACACTTTCTACGGTGTGAAGCAGATTTTCACGCCGGACTTTCTGGCGTGGCTGGCGACCTATCAACTGCCCGAATATGACCTGTCCAAGACCGAAGACGGTCAGTTTTCACTGACCTTCAGCGGTACGTGGGCGGATGTCACGCTGTGGGAAATCCCGGCGCTTTCGATCATCAACGAACTACGGGCCCGCAAGGCGCTACGCCGCATGGGTCGGTTCGAGCTGGATATCCTCTATTCGCGCGCCAAGACCAAGCTGTGGGAGAAGATCGAGCGCTTGCGCAAGCTGGACGGTCTGGTGATTTCGGACTTCGGTACCCGCCGCCGCCACGGCTTCCTGTGGCAGGACTGGTGCGTAGCGGCCATGAAGGCGGGGCTGGGCCAGTCCTTCATCGGCACGTCCAACGTCCTGTTGGCTATGAACAACGACATGGAAGCCATCGGCACCAACGGGCACGAACTGCCGATGGTGGTGGCGGCCATGGCGGGCGAAGACGACAATGCCCTGCGCAATGCGCCCTATCGGGTGCTGGAGGAGTGGCGCCAGACCTATCACGGCAATCTGCTGATTGTTCTGCCGGACGCGTTCGGTACCAAGGCGTTTCTTGACGATGCGCCGGACTGGCTTGCCGACTGGAAGGGCTTCCGCCCCGACAGCGCCCCGCCCATCGAGGGCGGCGAGATCATCATGGACTGGTGGAAGTCCAAGGGCGTTGATCCGCGCGATCGTCTGCTGGTCCTGGCTGACGGGCTGGACGTGGACACCATCGAACAGGCCCACGCCCATTTCAAAGGCCGCGTCCGTACCAGCTTTGGCTGGGGCACCAATCTGACCAATGACTTCCGTGACTGCGCACCCATCGACGCGCCCGAACTGACGCCCATCTCGCTGGTGTGCAAGGTGACGGAGGCGGCAGGTCGTCCCGCTGTCAAACTGTCCGACAACCGTGCCAAGGCGACCGGCGATGCCGATGAGGTCGTCCGCTACCAGCGCGTATTCGGCGAGGTCGGTCGCGACCAGCGCGAGGTGCGCGTTTAGGCCGTCACCGGAACACCGGACAGCCAGCAGGCATTGATGAAGGTGACTTTCACCGCGAACGGAGCCTGTATCCCATGTCCGCACTCAAGATCGGCGTCATTGTCGGCAGTCTGGCCAAGGCCTCTATCAACCGTAAATTGGCGCAGGCTCTGACAGGGCTTGCCCCCGAGGGTGTCGAGTTCTTCGACATCAGTATCGACCTGCCGCTCTATTCCTATGACTACGACGCCGATTATCCGCAGGCGGGCAAGGACCTGAAGGCAGCCATCGAGGGCGCAGACGGCATCATCATCGTGACGCCAGAATATAATCGCTCCATCCCCGGTGGTTTGAAGAACGCTCTAGACTGGGCCAGCCGCCCTTGGGGGCAGAACAGCTTTAATGGCAAACCTCTGGCCGTGATCGGAACTTCCCCCGGAGCAATCGGAACGGCAGTCGCCCAAGCGGCGCTTCGTCCGGTGCTAGGCTTCCTGAACGTCGCCCAGATGAACCAGCCCGAGGCCTATATCCAGTTCAAGTCGGACCTGCTGGACGAGCAGGGCAAGGTCACCAACGCCGATACCGAAAAGTTCCTGCGCGGTTGGGTCGAGAGCTTCGTAGAGTTTACTTCCCAGCACAAAGATTAATTTGCCCATTGGTATCGGGCAGCAAAAAGGGCGCGGTCATCGCTGACCGCGCCCTTCGATTTTGGGATATCGGACCCGTTAGTCGCGGGCCAGACCCATGCTGCGGTTCAGCCACAGGGCCAAAAGGGTGATCAGCGCACCCGACAGCAGATACAGGCCGCCGGCTGGTGCACCAAACTTCGATGCCAGCCAGAGGGCCGCCATCGGTGCGAAGCCTGCACCGAACAGCCACGCCAGATCCGACGTGAGAGCCGAAGCCGTATAGCGGTTACGCGGGGTATAGGCCGAGGCGATGACGCCCGAGGCCTGACCAAAGGCAAGACCCAGCAGGATGAAGCCGAGGATCATATAGGTCAGCTCGCCTGCGAAACCGCCATCCAGCAGTTGCGGCGCAAAGCCCGAGAAGACGGCGATAGCCGCTGCCGTACCGCCCAGAAGTTTGCGGCGTCCGAACCTGTCAGCCAGCCAGCCCGACAGCGCGATAGCTACTGCACCGAAGCAGGCACCGATCATCTCGACGACGAGGAAGCGGGTCGGGGTTTCGTCCGTGAACAGATAGACCCACGACAGCGGATACACAGTCACCATGTGGAACATGGCGAAGGCGGCCAGCGGTGCGAAGCTGCCGATCAGGATGCGGGTGCCTTCTTCCTTAAGGGTCGAGCCAATCGAGGTTGGCTTCAGTTCCGAGGAGTGGAAGGCCGACTGGAAGGTCGGAGTCACAACGATGCGCAGACGGGCGAACAGGGCGACCACGTTGATGGCAAAGGCCACGAAGAACGGATAGCGCCAGCCCCAGGCAAAGAAGTCTGCCGGTGTCAGCTTGGCGGTGAAATAGGCGAACAGGGCGCTGGCCACGATCAGGCCGAACGGGGCACCCAGTTGCGGCACCATGGCGTACCAGCCCTTTTTATTCGCCGGTGCGGATACGGCCAGCAGCGAAGCCAGACCGTCCCACGTACCGCCCAGAGCGATGCCCTGACCCAGACGCAGCACGATCAGCATGACAGCGGCCCAATGGCCCGCCGTCTCGTAGCTGGGCAGGAAGCCGAGGCATACCGTCGAAATGCCCAGCAGGAACAGGGCGATGGTCAGCTTGGTGCCGCGGCCGAACTTGCGGTCGATAGCAATAAACAGGGAGGAGCCGATCGGGCGGGCAATAAAGGCCAGCGCGAAAACAGCGAAGGAAAGGAGGGTACCGCCCAGAGGTCCTGCATACGGAAAGACCAATTGCGGAAACACCACGACCGAGGCGATGGCATAGACGAAGAAGTCAAAAAACTCCGACGTACGGCCAATAATTACGCCAACAGCAATTTCACCCGCGTCGATTTTGCCATGTCGCGCGTTGATCTGGCTGGCGTCCCGTTCGAGGGACTCGGAAGAAGGCGCGCCTGAAGCGTTCATGACAGATGCCGTTCTCTGCGACCGGGCGTCAAAGCGCCCATATTGATAGAATGAATGAGCCGCTCCTTTGCTCCGCGCAGCCCGTGCGCGGGATAGGACGGATTGTCCAATGTCCGTTGTTTGTCTTTAGGCATACGGGGCCATGGCAATGACCGAAACCTTGCCCGCAACCCCCGCCAATCCGGTCCGCCGCGCGCTAAGATCGCGTCTGCTGCGGCCGCTCGCCCTTGCGCCATTGATGGCCGCCTTGTCGGGCTGTGAGGCGATTGTCCTGGCTCCGGCCGGCGATATCGCCATTCAGCAGCGCGACCTTCTGGTGTTCTCGGTGCTTCTGATGCTGCTCGTCATAGTGCCTGTCATGGCGCTGACGGTCTATTTCGCATGGAAGTACCGCGCCTCGAACAAGCAGACCGAAGAAGAATACTCGCCCGACTGGGATCACTCGACCCATCTGGAGCTGGTGATCTGGGCCGTTCCGCTGCTGATCATCATCTGCCTTGGCGCCGTGACCTGGACAGGTACCCACCTGCTGGACCCGTACCGTCCGCTGGATCGCATCAAGGATGGTGAAGCCGTCTCCGAGGCTCACACGCCGCTTCAGGTCGAAGTGGTCGCCCTCGATTGGAAATGGCTGTTTATCTATCCGGAATACGGCATTGCCACCGTCAATGAACTGGCGGCACCGGTTGATCGCCCGATCCGCTTCCACATCACCTCTTCGGGCGTGATGAACAGCTTCTATGTCCCTGCGCTGGCTGGCCAGATCTACGCCATGCCCGGCATGGAGACCAAGCTGCACGCCGTGATCAACCGTCCGGGCGAATACACCGGCTTCTCGGCCAACTATTCGGGCGACGGCTTCTCGAACATGCGCTTCGCCTTCCATGGTATGGACGACGAAGCCTTTAACCAGTGGGTCGCCAAGGTGCGTGCCGGTGGTTCGGCGCTGGACCGTGACGCCTATCTGGAGCTGGAACGTCCCAGCGAGAAGGTGCCCGTCACGTATTACAGCGGCATTGAACCCCAACTGTTCGACGCTGTGGTCAACATGTGCGTCCAGCCTGGCAAGATGTGCATGGGCGAGATGATGGACATCGACCGCAAGGGTGGCCTTGGTGTGGATGCGATCCGCAACACCTTGCCGCTAGTCTATGACAAGTATCACCGTCGCGGCACCGCGGTCTTCGGATCGGGCGAGAGCTACGTCATGCAGGTCTGCACCCCGCTTGAAGCGGAGCGCGCTGCTGTCGAAGCCAGCATGCGCCGTCAGGCCAATGCCGAGGTGCTGGACCGCGCCAATCCGTTCAACCGTCTGACCGGAGCCGCTCTGGCTGCCCCTGGCACACGCTCCGGTGTTCCGCAAGGTTCGACCGTCAAGGCCGAACAGGTCGGCTTCCAACCTCTTACTGTCGGGGCGGCGCGTGCGTCCGTCTCGCAATCCTGAGTGCCGTCATGGCTTCTGAAACCATTGTAGAAACGTCGCCCCTGCTAGGGCGTCTGAGCTGGGCGGCAATACCGACCGAGCCGATCGTATTGGTCACCTTTGCGGTGGTCGTGCTGGGCGGGTTGGGCGTGTTGGCGCTGCTGACCAAATACAAGATGTGGGGCTATCTCTGGAAAGAGTGGTTCACCACGGTCGATCACAAGAAGATCGGGATCATGTACATGATCCTGGGTCTGATCATGTTCCTGCGCGGCTTTGCCGATGCGGTCATGATGCGTCTGCAACAAGCCATGGCGTTCGGCGGGTCCGAGGGCTATCTGAACGCGCATCACTACGACCAGATCTTCACTGCCCACGGCGTGATCATGATCTTCTTCGTGGCTATGCCGATGATCACGGGCCTGATGAACTATCTGGTCCCGCTCCAGATTGGCGCGCGCGACGTGTCGTTCCCCTTCCTGAACAACTTCTCGTTCTGGATGACGACCGGCGGTGCCATCATGGTCATGGCATCGCTGTTTGTGGGTGAGTTCGCACGCACCGGCTGGCTGGCCTATCCGCCGCTGTCGGGCATTGCCTACAGCCCCGGCGTCGGCGTCGACTATTACATCTGGGCGCTACAGGTGGCGGGCGTGGGGACAACCTTGTCCGGTATCAACCTGATCGCGACCATCGTGAAGATGCGCGCTCCGGGCATGGGCATGATGAAGATGCCGGTGTTCACCTGGACCTCGCTGTGCGCCAACGTCCTGATCGTCGCGTCCTTCCCGATCCTGACCGCGACGCTGGTTCTTTTGTCGGCTGACCGCTACGTGGGCACCAACTTCTTCACGAACGACTTCGGTGGCAACCCGATGATGTACGTGAACCTGATCTGGATCTGGGGTCACCCGGAAGTTTACATCCTGATCCTGCCGCTGTTTGGCGTCTTCTCGGAGGTCGCCTCGACCTTCTCGGGCAAGCGCCTGTTTGGCTACACCTCGATGGTCTACGCGACCGTCTGCATCACCATCCTGTCGTATCTGGTGTGGCTGCACCACTTCTTCACCATGGGCTCGGGTGCGTCGGTGAACTCGTTCTTCGGCATCACCACGATGATCATCTCGATCCCGACAGGGGCGAAGATCTTCAACTGGCTGTTCACGATGTATCGTGGCCGCATCAAATTCGAACTGCCGATGATGTGGCTGATCGCCTTCATGCTGACCTTCGTCATCGGCGGCATGACCGGCGTCATGCTGGCCGTCCCGCCGGCAGACTTCGTGCTGCACAACTCGCTGTTCCTGATCGCCCACTTCCACAACGTAATCATCGGCGGTGTGCTGTTCGGCCTGTTCGCTGCCATCAACTACTGGTGGCCCAAGGCCTTCGGCTTCAAGCTGGACAAGAAGTGGGGCCTCGTCAGCTTCTGGTGCTGGGTGGTCGGCTTCTGGGTCGCCTTCGCCCCGCTCTATGTACTGGGCTTCATGGGCGTGACCCGTCGTATGCGTGTCTTCGATGACCCGTCGTACCAGATCTGGTTCGTCATCGCCGCCATCGGCGTGGCCATCATCGCCGTCGGCATCTTCGCCATGCTGGTGCAGTTCGCTGTATCGATCATCAACCGCGACAAGCTGCGTGACGTGACGGGTGACCCGTGGAACGGCCGTACGCTGGAATGGGCGACCTCGTCGCCGCCGCCGGCCTACAACTTCGCCAAGACCCCGGTCATCCACGACTCCGATAGCTGGGCCGACATGAAGTCGCGCGGCTATGTGCGTCCGACCAAGGGTTTCGAAGCCATTCACATGCCTTCGAACACCGGCACCGGCGTGATCCTGTCGGCCCTCAGCATGGTCTGCGGTCTGGCACTGATCTGGTACATCTGGTGGCTGGCTGCCGCGAGCTTCCTGGCGATCATCGTCGTAGCGATCGCACATACGTTTAACTACCGCCGCGATTACTACATCCCGGTGGAAGAGGTTGAGGCGACCGAGGAAGCTCGGACTGTCGCCCTGGCCCAACTGCAAGCGAAGGGCTGATCCGATGAGCGCTGTTCAAGCTCCCATCAACCCCGACTACGTGGATGCCGAGGGCAAACCCCTCTGGCATCCGGTCAGCGAGCCGCATCATCCCGAAGGCTCCAGCACCATGCTGGGATTCTGGATGTATCTGATGAGCGACTGCCTCATCTTTGCGATGCTGTTCGCCGTCTATGCCGTAATCGGTGGCAACTATGCCGGTGCGGTTGGCCCGCACCACCTGTTCGACCTGAACCTGATTGCCGTGAACACGGCCATGCTGCTGTTCTCGTCGATCACCTACGGCTTCGCCATGCTGGCGATGATGAAGGGCAAGATCACCCAGACGCTGGTGTGGCTGGGTGTGACCGGGCTGTTCGGTCTGGCCTTCCTCGGTATCGAACTTTACGAGTTCAACCACCTGATCCATCTGGGCGCGACGCCGCAACGCAGCGGCTTCCTGTCGGCCTTCTTCCTGCTGGTCGGCACCCACGGCCTGCACGTTACCTTCGGTATCATCTGGCTGGTGACGCTGATGGTGCAGGTGAAAATGAAGGGTCTGATCCCGGCTAACAAACGTCGCCTGATGTGCCTTTCGATGTTCTGGCACTTCCTTGACGTGATCTGGATCGGCGTCTTCACCTTTGTCTATCTGATGGGGATGCTGCGATGAGCGGACACGACACCCACAACGAACACCACGACGAGCACCACGACGAAGTCGGCTATCACGGCTCGTACCGTGATTACCTGATCGGCTTCATCGCCTCGGTGATCCTGACGGCTATACCGTTCGCTCTGGTTATGACCGGCGTCCTGCCCGTCCAGACCACGGCCATCCTGATCGTGGCCTTCGCCATGGTTCAGATGGTCGTTCACATGATCTACTTCCTGCACCTGCATCCGAAGTCGGAAGGGGGCTGGAACATGCTGGCCTTCATCTTCACCATCGTTGTGGTGGTGATCGCAGTGGCCGGCTCGGTCTGGGTCATGTGGCACCTGAACACCAATATGATGCCTGTTCACAACATGACGGGCATGGGCTGAGGTTCAGCATGACAGACGGGAAGTTTTCCCATTCTGCGCATAACGAAGGCGGTCACCGTGAAGGTGGCCGCCTTTGGCGCGTTATGGTGGTCACGGTTTTCCTGCTGCTGTTTGCAGGGTTCATGGCGCTGGGTATCTGGCAGGTGCAGCGACTGGGCTGGAAGTTGGCCCTGATCGAAAGGGTCGAGACGCGCATCCACGCCGCGCCCGTCGATGCTCCCGCACCGGATGTGACCATCACGCGAGACGACCATGAATACCTGCGGGTCAAAGCATCGGGCCGCTTCCGCTATGATCAGGAAGTCACCGTAAAGGCTGTGACCGAACTGGGCGGTGGCTGGTGGGTGCTGACCCCGCTGGAAACCTCGCGCGGCTTCACCGTGCTGGTGAACCGTGGCTTCGTCCCGCCCGAGATGAAGGACAACCCTCCGGCTGGCCCGGACGCGGGCGAGGTGGTCGGCCTTCTGCGCCTCAGCGAACCCAAGGGGGGCTTCCTGCGTGAAAATGATGCGGCGGGCGGTCAGTGGTTCTCGCGCGATGTCGCGGCCATCGGCGAAGCCAAGGCGCTAACCGCGCCGCTTGCGCCCTATTTCATCGATGCCCAACCCGCCCGACCACAGCAACCCGCCGATTTCCCGCGCGCGGGTATGACGGTGGTAAAGTTCGCCAACAGCCACCTTGTCTATGCCCTGACGTGGTTCGGCTTGGCAGTGGGCTCTCTGGTCGGCATGGTCCTTGTGCTGCGCGAGCGTCGCCGCAAGCAACGGGCCGAGGTTTGATATGGGGTCACTGTTTGACCTCCTGACAGGACAGACAGACGACACGCCGATGGCTCCGGGTGCTGCGGGCCGTCGCAACATGCTGTTGCTGATCCAGCTGCGCTGGCTGGCGGTGTTTGGTCAGGCTCTGACAATTGCCATCGTGCACTGGGGCTATGGCATTACCCTGCCGCTGGGCTGGCTGTTGCTGGCTCCGGCGGCGCTGGTGGTACTCAATCTGGTCAGCCTGCCTCTGGTGAAGCGCCGCAAAGCCATCACCGACGGCGAGATCTTTACGGCCCTGTGTATCGACGCCGGTGCCCTGACGTGGCTGCTCTATTTCAGCGGCGGGGCGACCAACCCGTTCTCGGCGCTGTTCGTGATGCAGATTGTGCTGGCCGCGGTGCTCTTGCGCCGTCGCTATGTATGGGCGTTCGTACTGGGCACGAGTGCCATTCTGGCCGCCCTGACGCTGTTCCATCAGCCGCTGTTGCTCCCCGACGGTGCTGATGAACGTCTTGGACTGCTTGTTCAGGGCTCGCTGATAAACTTCATGCTGATCGCCGTGCTGTTGGCCGCCTTCGTCAGCCGCACCATCCGCAACGTCCGCGCCCGCGACGCATGGATGGCTGAGAGCAAACAACAGGCTGCCGAGCAGGAACACATTGTCCGCATGGGCCTTCTGGCTTCCGGCGCGGCGCACGAACTGGGGACGCCTCTGGCATCCCTGAGCGTGATCCTCGGAGACTGGAGACATATCCCCGCCATTGCCGATGACGATGATCTGGCCACGGACGTCATCCAGATGCAGGCCGAGGTGGATCGCTGTAAATCCATCGTCACCAACATCCTGATGGCCGCGGGCGCGGCGCGGGGGCAGGCTCCCCGCGTCATGCGACTGTCCCAGTTCCTTGCCGAAGTGGTGCAGGAATGGCGCGAGCGGGGTCAGGGCCAGATGAAGGTGCAGGTGCTGGGTCCCAGCCCGCATGATCCGCACATCATTGCCGACGAGGCCTTCCGTCAGGTTCTGAGCGCGCTCATCGACAATGCCTCCGAGGCCGATGCGGGTAGCCTGTCTTTGAACGCTGTGGCCGATAGCGAACAGATCATTCTCAGCTTCCTCGATGATGGTCCTGGCATACCGCAGGATATCCTGTCCAAGCTGGGCCAACCCTATCAGAGCACCAAGGGAAGGGCGGGGGCGGGCCTCGGTCTGTTCCTGCTGGTCAACACCATGCGCACTCTGGGAGGCGAAGTTGTCGCCTCGAACCGTCGCGAGGGCGGTGCTAGTGTTCAACTCCGCTTGCCGACCGAGGCACTGGCCCCGAAATGACAACCATGACCCCCGAGACCCGCAGCCTGCTGATTGTCGAGGATGACGAGTCCTTCGCGCGCACCCTGCGTCGTTCGTTCGAGCGGCGGGGCTATCAGGTGCTGTCGGCCCGCAATCCCGAGGACATGCGCCTCGTTCTGGCCAACCAGAGCCCGCAGTATGCCGTAGTCGATCTCAAGCTAGGCACCTCCTCGGGGCTGACCTGTGTTCAGGAATTGCACGCCTTTGATCCGGAAATGGTCATCGTCGTTCTGACCGGCTTTGCCAGCATCGCCACGGCGGTCGAGGCGATCAAACTGGGCGCGCGTCACTATCTGGCCAAGCCCGCAGGCACCGATGAAATCGAGGCTGCCTTCACCAAGGAAAGCGGTGATGCCTCGGCCCCGCTGACGGCCCGCCCGACATCGATCAAGACGCTGGAATGGGAGCGTATCCACGAGACGCTGGTGGAAACCGACTTCAACATCTCCGAGGCGGCGCGGCGTCTCGGCATGCACCGCCGTACTCTTGCTCGAAAGCTGGAAAAGCGCCGCGTCACCTAAGCGAACGGCGCTCGCATACCCCGCGTTGACAGGGCGGGCAATCCATCCCACACATCAGGCCTCACCAGGGGTGTCCCGCAAAGGGGCTGAGATACTGCTACGCCAACCGGCAGCGCAGGGACCCTATGAACCTGATCCAGTTCACACTGGCGTAGGGACGGTGCGGGTGCCTTTTGGCGCGACAGGTCCGGCGCGATTCCGGCGACAGTTGCGTCCCGATACGCCCATTCCCCCTTCCAGTTCGTGCTGGGTCTCCAACGCCTTCGGGCAAGGAGCCTGACATGACGACCCAAACCCAACTGACCGTAACGACCGGACCGCTGCCCGCCTCCACCAAGGTGTTCAAGGCCGGCGTGCTGCACCCCGACATCCGCGTGCCCTTGCGCGAGATTTCCGTCCACCCCACCGCCAACGAGCCGCCAGTGACGGTTTATGACGCGTCCGGCCCCTATACCGATCCTGCTGAGCGCATCAGCATCGAACGCGGTCTGAAACGTCTGCGCGAAAGCTGGATCGAGGCGCGGGGCGACACCGAACTCTACGAGGGCCGAACCATCCAGCCCGCCGACAACGGCTTTGTCTCGCCCGAGAAGATGACGCCGGAGTTTCCGCTGAAGAACGCGCCGCGCCGAGCCAAAACGGGCAAGGCGGTGACGCAACTGGCCTATGCGCGCGCAGGCATCATCACGCCCGAGATGGAGTTCGTCGCCATCCGCGAAAACCTCGGCCGCCAGCAGATGCGCGAGCAGATGCAGCGCGACGGCGAGAGCTTCGGTGCCGCCATCCCCGACTTCGTGACGCCGGAGTTCGTGCGCGACGAGATCGCCCGTGGCCGCGCCATTATCCCCGCCAACATCAACCACCCCGAACTGGAGCCGATGGCGATTGGCCGAAACTTCCTCGTGAAGATCAATGCCAATATCGGCAACTCGGCTGTGACCTCATCTATGGCCGAGGAAGTGGACAAGATGGTCTGGTCCATCCGCTGGGGCGCGGACACGGTGATGGACCTGTCGACGGGCCGTAACATCCACAACATCCGCGAATGGATCATCCGCAACGCCCCTGTGCCCATCGGCACGGTGCCACTGTATCAGGCTCTGGAGAAGGTGAACGGCATTGCCGAGGATCTGACGTGGGAGGTGTTCCGCGACACCCTGATCGAACAGGCCGAGCAGGGCGTGGACTATTTCACCATCCATGCGGGCGTGCGTCTAAAGCACATCCACCTGACTGCCAATCGCGTGACCGGCATCGTTTCGCGCGGCGGCTCGATCATGGCCAAGTGGTGCCTGCACCATCACCGCGAGAGCTTCCTCTACGAGCATTTCGAGGAAATCTGCGAGATCATGCGCGCCTATGACGTGTCCTTCTCGCTTGGCGATGGCCTTCGCCCCGGCTCGATTGCCGATGCCAATGACGCCGCCCAGTTTGCCGAGCTCGAGACGCTGGGCGAGTTGACGCAAATCGCGTGGAAGCACGACTGTCAGGTCATGATCGAGGGGCCGGGCCATGTGCCAATGCACAAGATCAAGGAGAACATGGACAAGCAACTTCAGGTCTGCGGAGAAGCTCCCTTCTATACGCTTGGCCCACTGACGACCGACATTGCGCCGGGCTATGACCACATCACATCAGGGATAGGTGCGGCCATGATCGGCTGGTTCGGCACGGCGATGCTTTGCTACGTCACCCCTAAGGAGCACCTTGGTTTGCCAGACCGCGACGATGTGAAGGTCGGGGTCATCACCTATAAGATCGCCGCCCACGCGGCCGATCTCGCCAAGGGCCATCCGGCGGCCAAGCTGCGCGACGATGCCCTGTCCCGCGCGCGCTTCGAGTTCCGCTGGGAGGACCAGTTCAATCTGTCGCTGGACCCCGACACGGCGCGGTCCTTCCACGACCAGACCCTGCCGAAAGAGGCGCACAAGGTGGCGCATTTCTGCTCCATGTGCGGGCCGAAATTCTGTTCCATGAAGATCAGCCACGACATCCGCGATGCCGCCAAGGCCGAAGAAGGCATGGCCGAAATGTCCGCCAAATACCGCGATGGCGGCGACCTGTATGTCAGTGTGCGCGAGCCCGCCTAAGGAGCTAGCCTAACCGCTGGCTTGGTTACGGCGGCCCGCTCGCGTATAGGGTCGCCGTAACTTCCCCAGCGTACATCCAAGTTTATGATCTATCCCGCGCACAGATTGTCCGTCGCCCCGATGATGGACTGGACCGACCGGCATTGCCGGGCGTTTCACCGTGCGCTGTCGAAACGGACGCTGCTCTATACCGAGATGGTCACCGCGCCCGCCGTCATCCACGGCGACCGCGACTATCTGCTGGGGTTCTCGGATGTTGAACATCCGATCTCGCTGCAACTGGGCGGGTCTGATCCCAAACAGTTGGCCGAGGCCGCCAAGATTGGCGAGGACTACGGCTATGACGAGATCAACCTGAATGTCGGCTGCCCGTCGGACCGCGTACAGTC
Source organism: Brevundimonas sp. GN22 (assembly GCF_054824005.1). Classification (NCBI taxonomy): domain Bacteria; kingdom Pseudomonadati; phylum Pseudomonadota; class Alphaproteobacteria; order Caulobacterales; family Caulobacteraceae; genus Brevundimonas; species Brevundimonas sp. GN22. The sequence goes on from NZ_JSYD01000093.1 coordinate 24,610, forward strand.
GGGCCGGTTCGGTGCCTGCCTGATGAAGGAGCCGGAACTGGTGGCCGAGTGCATGACCGCCATCAAGGCTGCCGTCTCGGTGCCGGCCACGGTCAAATGCCGCATTGGCGTCGATGAGCAAGACCCGAACGAGAGCCTGTTCGCCACGGTCGATGAATGCGCCAAGGTCGGCATTACCGACTTTACCGTCCACGCCCGCAAGGCGTGGCTGAAGGGCCTGTCGCCCAAAGAAAACCGCGACATTCCTCCGCTCGATTATGATCTGGTGAAGCGCCTCAAGAAGGAGCGCCCGCACCTGACCATCGGCATCAATGGTGGCATCGCCACACTGGAACAGGCGCTGCAACTGCTGCAACCCTATGACGGTGTGCAACTGGACGGCGTGATGATCGGCCGTGCCGCCTATCACGAGCCATCGCTGCTGGGTCAGGCCGACCGCCTGATCTATGGCGAGGACGTTGCCGATACCGACATTTTCGACGCTTTCGAAGCTTATAAATCCTACATGGCCGAGCAACTGGCCAAGGGTGCCAGCCTCGTGTCGATGACCCGCCACATGCTGGGCTCCATGCATGGTCGCCCGGGCGCGCGGGCCTTCCGCCGTATCCTGACGGTTGAAGGTGTTAAGTCGGGCGCAGGCCTCGACGTGCTGGATCGCGCCATCGACGCCGTCCGCGAAGCCGAAGCCCGCCGCGCTCAGGACGACGAAGCCGCGTGACCGACGTCTCCGCGATGGAACTGGTGATGATGCTGGCTGCCCTTGTCGGGGCAGGAGCCATTGCCGGTGTCATCGGGGGGCTGTTCGGCGTGGGTGGCGGCACGGTTCTGGTGCCTGCGCTCTTCTATGCCTTCAGCGTTCTGGGCGTCGGCGGAGAGCACAATCTGCACGTCGCCATCGGCACCAGCCTTTTGACCATTGTCGCCACGTCCGTGAGATCATTGGCCACGCACCGCAAACACGGTGCAGTCGACGAGGTAGTGCTCAAGACCTGGACCCCTTGGGTGGCGTTTGGCGGTCTGGTAGGTGCCTTCATCGCCGGTGGTTCGCCGATGTCGGCACTGGCGATTGTTTATGGCGTATGTCTGATCGCCATTGCGGTGCAGATGGGGCTGCTTCCAGAACACATCACCGTGCGCAAGGACCTGCCCACAGGTTGGGGACGCCGAGTTGTTGCCAGTGTCATCGGCACGCTTAGCGCCATGATGGGGATTGGCGGGGGCAGCTTCGGTGGCCTGACCATGACCCTGTGCGGCAGGCCGATCCATCAAGCGGTGGCGACCTCGTCGGGATTTGGTCTGGCTATCGGTGCGGCAGCATCCTTCGGCTATCTGGTGTTCGGCTGGGGGGGCAGCGGAGTTCCGCCGCTGACGCTGGGATACGTCAATATTCCGGCGGCAATCATCATGGGTTTGCTGACCGGATGGACAGCGCCCTACGGTGCGCGACTGGCGCACAGGCTGGATCGTAAGAAACTTCGACGCGCCTTTGCGCTTTATCTGGCAGGCACGGCTTTTTTAGTTGTATTCAAAGCATTAGCCTAAAGTCGTAAGTAGATTACCCAGCCCTATTGCTAAGCTTTAGAACAGACGGATAGCGGTATCGGGAGCGCAGTCAGATTTGCGTTTCCGAGTCACTCCCCCGTGCTACAAAACCTCTCAGTACCCAAGAAATTGGTTCTCTCGTTCGCCGCCGTCATAGCGGCCTGCGGGCTTGCGACCTCGCTTGTGTTCTTCGCTCTCCTTGCCATCCAGAATGCTGACCAGCGTCAGTCCGAGGCTCGCGAGATTTCGGACCGCATCCAGCAGGTGCAGGTCGCGCTGCTGAACCAGCAGTTGAACCTCCGCGGCTATGTGGCGGTCCCGAACGAAGACTTCAAAGAAGGGTTTGAAGAGCACACCACCGCCTTTACGGCGGCGCTGGCCGATTTTGCGGTCGCCGACGTCAACGGCCAGTTTGTCGAAGAGCAGAAGGCGCTGGCCGAAGCTGGCAAGGCCTTCACCGACGAAGCCCGCCAGATGATGGCTCAAGCGAGCGACCCTGAACAGCACGCGGCGAGCGTGGCCAGCCTTGCGGCCAAGGGCCGTATCACGGCCGTGCGCGCACCGGGCGCTGCGGTCCTGCGCGGCGTCGAGGCGATCGACACTAAGGCGGAAAAGGCTCGCGATGCAGCCTTCCGTCAGGCGTTTGTGACCTTCGTTGCCGGGGGTACTCTGGCGCTGGCGATTGCCGTGGCTTCGGCTCTTTGGCTGATTTCGGCCCTGTCCAAGCCGGTCGTCTCCATGACCCGCGCTATGGATCGTCTGTCGCATGGGGATCTGGAAGTCGCCATTCCAGCAGTGGGTCGCAAGGACGAGATTGGCCAGATGGCCGATGCAGTTTTGACCTTCAAGGAACAGGCACAGGAAAACCGTCGTCTGGCTGCGGAAACCGAGCAGGCCCGGGCCGCCCGCGAAGAAGAACGCACCAAGGTCGAGACCGAGCGCGCCAAGGCGGCCGAAGAGGCCCGCGTGGCCGTCGAAGCCATGGCCGAAGGTCTGGCGGCGCTGGCGCGGGGCGATCTGACCCACCGCATTACCGCCAACATCACCGGTAATGCCGCTGTCCTGAAGGCCGACTTCAACGCTTCGGCCGAGAAACTGGAAACCGCCGTCTCCATCATCATCGACCGCGCGTCGGCCATCGGTGCTGCTGCGCATCAAATCAGCGAAGCCGCTGACGACCTGTCGCGCCGTACCGAACAGCAGGCCGCCTCGCTGGAGGAAACGGCTGCCGCTGTCGAACAGATCACTTCAACCGTCGCCCGCTCTGCCGAAGGCGCTCTGGAAGCCGGTTCGATGGTGCGCTCATCGCAGCAATACGCCACCGAGGGTCAGACCGTCGTGAACCGCGCCGTCTCGGCGATGGGCCAGATCGAGGAATCGTCCAACCGGATCGGCGCGATCATCGGCGTGATCGATGAAATCGCCTTCCAGACCAACCTGCTGGCACTGAACGCCGGTGTCGAAGCGGCGCGTGCCGGTGATGCCGGGCGTGGCTTCGCGGTCGTCGCATCGGAAGTCCGCGCTCTGGCCCAGCGTTCTGCGGAAGCTGCGAAAGAAATTAAAACGCTCATCCAGGCGTCGGGCCAACAAGTCGGGCAAGGCGTGGATCTGGTCAACGAGACCGGCAAGGCGCTGGAACGTATCGCTGTCCAGATTACCAATCTAACCACCATCGCCGTCGAGATCGAGTCGTCCTCGAAGGAGCAGGCGACCGGACTGGCAGAGGTTAACGTGGCCGTCAGCCAGATGGATCAGGTCACCCAGCAAAACGCCGCTATGGTTGAAGAAGCAACTGCCGCAAGCCGTTCGTTGGCTCAAGACGCATCCGATCTGGATCGACTGATGGGTCAGTTCCAGATTTCCCGCCATCAACGCGCTGCTGCAGCGGCCTAACGGCAGCAAACTGGCTGGTTGGCGGAAATGAAATAGTGCGGTTATCGAGATAGTTTTGTTATTTTGATAACCGCACTATTCAAACGCCTATGTAAATACACGTATATTACTGCTAAGCTTTGAAATAGACATCCGTTCTAGGAACGCCGATCGTAACTTTGTTGTACAAGTAACCGATCGATGTTCATTCAAAATTTGTCAGTGCCAAAGAAATTGGTGCTCTCTTTTGCGGCGGTTATTGCCGCTTGTGGCGCAGCCACGCTCGTCGTGCTTTGGGCCGTGCTGGCGATCCAACACGCCCAAGACCAAGTGCGTCGCGCCAAGGACATCACGGCCGCGATCACCGAGGTGCAAGTTGCGCTCCTTAACGAGCAGCTGACCCAGCGTACCTACATCGCGACCCAAAAACCCGAATTCAGCAAAGCCTTCGACGAGTACGTTCAGGCCTATAATACCGGCGTTGCCAATCTGGCCGCTGCCGACGTTGACGGCATGTTCAGGGAACAACAGGCTGTACTGTCCAAGGATGGTGAAGCCTTCATCGCCGATGCGCGCAACCGCATGGCCCTGTCTGCTGATCCTGAGCAGCGTGCGGTCATTCTCGACGAACTGACCGTCGATGGCACCGGCGACATCGTCGAGGTAAAGCGCAACGGTCGTGCGGTTCTGAACGCCCTGATCGAGATCGACGCGGAGAATGCCGAGCGCACCAAGGTCGCCTATGTGCAGGCCTATACAGCCTTCGTGGTCGGCGGTGCGATCGCCTTCGCCATCGCCATACTTTCGGCTTTCTGGCTGACCGGCACACTGTCCAAGCCGGTTGTGGCCATGACCCGCGCTATGGACCGTCTGGCTCACGGCGACCTTGAAGTCGCCATTCCGGCGACGGGCCGCAAGGACGAGATCGGCCAGATGGCCTCGGCTGTCCTAACCTTCAAGGAGCAGGCCATCGAGAACCGCAAACTGGCGGCGGAAACCGAACAGGCCCGTGCGGCGCGTGACGAAGAACGCGCCCGTGTCGAGTCGGAACGCGCCAAGGCCGCTGAAGAATCCCGTGTGGCAGTCGAGGCTCTGGCCGATGGTCTGGCAGCGTTGGCCAAGGGCGACCTGTCCCACCGTATCCACACCAACATCACCGGCAACGCCGCTCCGCTGAAGGCTGACTTCAACGCGGCCGCTGAAAAGCTGGAAACCGCCGTCGCCATCATCATCGACCGTTCGTCGGCCATCGGTGCCGCCGCGCACCAGATCAGCGAAGCGGCCGAAGACCTCTCGCGCCGTACCGAGCAGCAGGCTGCTTCGTTGGAAGAAACCGCCGCTGCCGTCGAACAGATCACATCGACCGTCGCCCGATCGGCGGAGGGTGCTGCCGAGGCCGGTAATATGGTGCGCGCCTCGCAAACCTATGCCAACGACGGTCAGGTGGTCGTCAACCGCGCTGTCGCCGCTATGGACCAGATCGAGCAGTCGTCGAACCAGATCGGCGCCATCATCGGCGTGATCGACGAGATCGCCTTCCAAACCAACCTTCTGGCCCTGAACGCCGGTGTCGAAGCTGCGCGCGCAGGCGATGCGGGTCGCGGTTTTGCCGTCGTGGCATCGGAAGTGCGGGCTCTGGCGCAGCGCTCGGCCGAGGCTGCCAAGGAGATCAAGAGCTTGATCCAGGCGTCTACCCAGCAGGTTGGGCAGGGCGTCAATCTGGTCAATGAGACCGGTTTGGCCCTGCAGAAGATTGCTGACCAGATCGGCAATCTCACCCGCATCGCGGTCGAGATCGAAAGTTCCTCGCGCGAACAATCGACCGGTCTGGCCGAGGTCAATGTGGCGGTGTCGCAAATGGATCAGGTCACCCAGCAGAACGCAGCCATGGTCGAGGAATCGACGGCAGCCAGCCGTTCGCTGGCGCAGGACGCTGCCGAGTTGGATCGTCTGATGCAGCAGTTCGAGATCAACCGCGCCCGTCTGCAACAACTGGCCGCCTGATCCTTTATTGATACCGGCAAATAAGAAAGCCCCCTCGGTGATGATCCGAGGGGGCTTTTGCGTGGTCGGGTCAGGTAAGGGGATCAGGCCGCCTGACTTACCACCACGGAATCGAGCGCCGCGACCAGATCGGCGATGATGTCGTCTTCATGCTCCAGACCCACCGAGATACGCACCAGTCCTTCGGTGATGCCAGCGGTGACACGGGCTTCAGGCGTCATGGCGGCGTGGGTCATGGTGGCGGGGTGGGCGATCAGGCTTTCGACGCCGCCCAGCGACTCGGCCAACGTGAAGATATCCAGCGCGTCGATCACGGAGCAAACCGACGCCTGACCGCCCAGCAGTTCAAAGCTGAGCATTGCGCCAAAGCCGCGCTGCTGGCGGGCGGCCAGTTCGTGGCCGCTATGCGATTTCAGGCCCGGATAGTGGACGGCGGCCACGGCGGGGTGGGCTTCGAGCACCTTCGCCAGCTTGGTCGCGGTCGCCTGTTGGCGTTCGATGCGGGTGAACAGGGTGCGCAGGCCGCGCAGGGTCTGGTAGGCATCGAATGGCGAGCCGGTAATGCCCAGACAGTTGGCCCACCATGCCAGTTCCTGATGCACTTCCGGATCGGCACTGATGACGGCACCGCCGACAACATCGGAGTGGCCGTTGATGTATTTGGTGGTTGAGTGGACGACGATGTCCGCGCCCAGCGAAAGCGGGTTCTGCAGCGCCGGAGACAGGAAGGTGTTGTCCGCCACAACCTTGGCACCCGCAGCATGGGCGCGGCGCGCGACATCGGCGATGTCGGTCACACGCAGCAGCGGGTTGGAGGGCGTCTCCACCAGCACCAGCTTGGCACCATCGGCCAATGCCGCATCCAAAGCTGCGCCATCGTTCTGGTTCACGAACGCGACACGGAAGTGGCCTTTGCGGGCGCGGGCGGACAGCAGGCGGTGCGTGCCGCCGTAACAGTCGTGTGGAGCGATCAGCAGATCATCGGGCGACAACAGGCTGAGCGGCAGGTCGACAGCAGCCATGCCGGTTGCGGTGATGACAGCGCCCGCGCCGCCTTCCAGTTCGGCGAGCGTCTCGGCCAAAACGTCTCGGGTCGGGTTGCCCGAGCGCGAATAGTCGTACTGGCGCTTCTGGTCGAAGCCTGCGAACGAATAGTTGGACGACAGATAGAGCGGCGGCATGACCGAGCCGTGGGCCGTATCGGTATCGACGCCCGTGCGGGCAGCGATGGTGCGGGGATCGGCGGTACGGGCGCTGGTCATTGGTCTACGTCCTTCAGTACTGAGGTCAGGATTTCGCCCACGAACTTGTCTTCCTTCAGGAAGGCGTCGTGGCCGTAAATGGAGTCCGCTTTCACAAAGCGGAACAGGTTGGGAAGGCGGTTGGCCAGCTCTTCCATGTCCTCGATCGGGCACAGGCGGTCGCTGTTGAAACCGATCAGGGTGACGGGGGCGGTGATGGCTTCCGGCTCGACGCGGTGACGGTCGATGGAGTCCGATAGCGTCAGCCAGCGCGACGGCGTGGTACGGTCGCGGTACGCCCTGCCGCGCGACTTCAGATAGTCGCAGACGGGATACGCCTGACCCGCATGGCTGGGGGCTTCGCTGTCGAACCGCTGACCGAATTCGTCAGGGGTGCGATAGGTGGTCATGGCCAGTTCGCGAGCTAGACCGATGGCTTGATCGACGCGGCCCGTCTCCACGCCCAGCTCAAGGATCCGGCGCTGGATGCCGCGCCATGCGGTGGCCAGCGGGTGAGGGCGGTGGGCAGCAGAGACGACCACAAGTTGGTTGGCCCAGTCGGGGAAAAGCTCACCAAAGGCCAGCGCGATCATGCCGCCGTAGGAACAGCCGATGAAGGCGGCGACCTTTTCGACACCCAGATGGTCCAGCAACAGCGCCAGCAGGCGGGCCTGATCCTGGGTGGTGATGGTCAGCGGCTGCTTGGGCTCGGTGACATTAGTGCCGAATTCAGGAGCAAAATCAAAAGCAAGAACGCGATAGCGGGTCAGGTCGATCGGGGCGCGAACGCCGACGGCACCCGACCACCAGCCAAGGCCCTTGGTCTCGGTGCGGTGCACATAGCGGTCTGCCGATATGCCGCCTGCGACGACGACCAGCGGGGCGTTGGCCTTGCCGTGCAGGCGACCGACAACCTGCTTCTGGGTCAGCGTGCCGCCGAAATCGAGTTCGAAGTCCTCGGGGATCGGAACGAACACGTCATGGGCCCCGTCACGGCTGAGCAGCTCGGAGGGACGACGCACTGGTTTTTGCCGACAGGAAGGGTCGGTTTTGGTCGTCTCATTCGGGATCAGGGCCAAGGTCATTGCCGGGGTCTTTTGCTCTGCGTCTCAGTCTCGGCTCACCCCGAAACACTTGCAGTGACAGACCCGTGGCGCGCCGCCTTTTCGACGCTCCACCCATCTCTCGCGGCCCTTGGAAAGGACCCCGCAGGAGTTGGCACCGTTTCGGGCGGAACCCGATGGTTGCCCCGACGTCAAAGGGCCTAATCCCTCGGTCGGTCTTGATGAGTGATGTCAAACTGCTGACTGAGCGACCGCCGGTCAAGTGAAAAATTTCACCCCATTCGCAATCTTAGCGGCCAACTGGCGCTCAAACTTATCTCCGGCAGGCGGATTTTGAAAAAATTTGCTGAAAGGGGGTTGACGCAATGCAGCATCGTCGCTCAACCTAGGATGAAGTTAAACGCAACCTTGGACGCCTGACGTGGTGAACCTCATCGACATGATTGGCCTGACCCTGATCGCTTCGGCGACGGGCATTGCCATGTCCGTCATGACCGGCACCACCACTATCGGTACCACCACCATGCCCATCCGGGCGGGAACAGGTTGACGCGCGCCAAGCAGGCGAAAAGCAAGAAACCCGAACCCCGCCCGGAGCACCCGAGGCGGGTTTTTTATTGCCCCGAGCCCACCCCCTTCCTTCCCGAACCGAATACCGACCCCAGGAAAACGCCCATGTCCGCCAACCTCGCCCTCGTCGCCGAAAACCAGAAACCGCAGCTCGCGCTTGATGCCGATGTGGTGGTGCTGAAATTTGGCTCATCGGTCCTCAAAAGCCCGGCCGACGCCCCCGCCGTCGCCAGCGAAATCTATGGCCATGTCCGTCGCGGCCGTAAGGTCGTCGCGGTGGTGTCGGCACTGGCAGGCGAGACGGACAAGCTGCTGGGCGAGGCCCGCGCTCTGGGTCTGGATCACGACAACGAACTCCTGCCGGCCTATGTGGTTCTGGGCGAGGAGCGTGCAGCAGCTTTGGTGGCTATCGCCTGCGACCGTGTGGGTCTGGACGCAGTGGGCCTGTCGGTACAGCAACTGGGCATTTCGGCAGAAGGTCCTTCGCAGCACGCCCGTCCGGTGGCCTTGAAGAACAACAGCCTGCGCGAGGCATTGGCTCAGCACGAAGTGGTGGTGGTTCCGGGCTTTGGCGCGGTGCGTGAATGTGGCCGTGTGGCCTTGCTGGGGCGTGGCGGTTCGGACCTGACGGCGGTGGTTCTGGCGGCAGAACTGGGTCTGGACAAGGTGCGTTTGGTCAAGGACGTGGACGGCCTGTACGACCGCGATCCGGCCTGTTCGTCGGGCACGCCACAGCGTTACCGCCGTGCCTCGTGGGAGACGGCCCGCCAACTGGGTGGCGCGCTGGTCCAGCACGACGCCATCGACCTTGGCGAAAAGCGCAATGTGGAAATCGAAGTCGCTGCGCTTGGCCGGGCCGAGGGTACGGTGGTGGGTCACCGCAACGCCCCTCCGGGTCCGGTGTCGGTTGAAAAGCCGCTGAAAGTGGTGGTCGCGGGTTGCGGCGTGGTCGGCGGTGGTCTGCTGAACCGCCTGCTATGGGACAACGGCTTCGAGGTGGTCGGCGTCCTGGTGCGCGATCCGTTCAAGCGCCGCGATGTGGACTGTCCGCAGGAACTCTTCAGCAATGACGTCGATGCCCTGTTGGCCAAGAAGCCCGATCTGGTGGTCGAGGCCCTATCCGAAGGTCAGGCCGGACACGACCTGATCCGCCGTGCTCTGGAACAGGGCTGCGACGTGGTCAGCGCCAATAAACAGGCTGTTGCGCTTGATCCGGAAGGCCTGGAAAAACTGGCCGATACCAATGGGGCCCGCGTGGCTTGGTCGGCCTCGGTCGGCGGTGGCTCGCCCATGATCGAGACGCTGCGTGCCGCCCGTGCGGCGGGTGAGGTCGCCGGTTTCGAGGCCGTTCTGAACGGCACGGTCAACTTTATGCTGGAGCGTCTGGGCGCGGGTGCTGCCTTTGCCGACGCTCTGGCCGATGCCCGGGCCGCAGGCTTTGCCGAGGAAGATCCGTCGTCGGACCTCGAGGGCCGGGACGCCGCCGCCAAGGTCAAACTGCTGTCCTACGAAGCCTTTGGCCGCGTGCCGGAAAACGTGCCCAGTGATGTGCTGTCGGCGGCAACCCCGGTCGGTCATGCACCGGTGCGCCAGATCGGTGCCTGCTTCGCCAAGGATGGCCAACTGGATGCCAGCGTACGCCTTAACGACAACCTCGAAGATGCCCTGTTCCAGTCCTTGAACGGCGAGCGTAATGCGCTCAAGGTTCACGGCGCGGACGGTCGTGTTTGGCTGTGCAAAGGACGCGGGGCTGGTCGCTGGGCGACGACGGAAAGCGTTCTGGCCGATGTGGCCGATATCGTCCGCGCACGACGCGCAGCGGCAGAGTTGGTCTAAACCCTATGGCAGTTTTCACGCCTGTTCTGGAAGCCGAGGCCCAGGCCTTTCTCAAGGCTTGGCCTATATCGGAAGTGATTGAATTCACGCCGATTGCCGAGGGTGTCCAGAACACGAACTATCGCGTCCGGACCCGCGACAGCGCCTATGTCCTGACCCTGTTCGAAGGGCGTGAGGAGCAGGCGGGCCTGCCTTACTGCCTCGGGCTGATGCAGCATCTGGGGGCGGCGGGTTTTGCCACGCCGTCGCCGGTCGCCGATCTGGACGGGCGTTTGCAGGGCGAGCTGAAAGGCCGACCCGCCGCTCTGGTGGAATGGGCCTTGGGCGCATGGAGACGCCGTCCCGAAGTGGCCGACATCCATCTGGCGGGTGCGACGCTGGCGGACCTTCATCTGAAGGCCCGCGGCTTTGGTCAGACGCGCGATAATCCTGTCGGTCCGCGTCGCTGGCGCGAACTGGCCGACCGCAGCGCCGAACGGGCTTCGGGCGCGGATGCCGCCATGCTCGACCAGATTGAGCGGCTGATGCCCGAGTTGGAAAATCTGTTCGATCCTTCCCTGCTGCCGCAAGGGGCGATCCACGCCGACTACTTCCCCGACAATGTCTTGTTTGATGGCGACGATATCGGTGGGGTGATCGACTTCTACTTCGGCTGCACCGGCGCTCTGGCCTATGATCTGGCGATTGCGCTCAGCGCATGGGGCTTTGACGCCGAGGGCACTCCGGACGAGGCCGCACTGGCGGCCTTCCGGGCGGGCTATGAATCGGTTCGCCCGCTGTCGGCACTAGAGGCGGAACTATTGCCACTCTTGGGTCAGGCCTCGGTGGTGCGCTTTACGCTTACGCGTCTGCACGATCGCCTGTTCCACGATCCGGTGCACTTTGTGACGCCAAAGGATCCGGCTCCGTTCTGGAACCGGATGCAGTGGTGGAAGTCCCCCGTCAAAGCCTGACGGGGGAGCGCCTCACAGGCGGGCCAGCATCCAGATGGCCATGCCGATCATCATGATGTTTTCCATCAGCGACAGGGCACCCAGCGGCACGCGGCTGTCCGAACCCACGCAGGCGCATTTCAGTTCGCGCTTGTCCAGATAGACGGCCTTGAACACCGACCATGCGCCGATGGTGGCGATGAATAGGGCGACGGGGGCGGAAATCCACGTCAGCACATGGGCCGTCATCAGAACGCCTGCCCCCAGTTCCGCAAACGGGTAGATCCACGCATAGGGCACCCAGCCGCGGGCCAGCAGGTCATAGTTCAAAAAGCCGGTGGCAAAGCCGTCGAGGTTCTGCAGTTTCAACATCGCCAGCGCACACATGCTGAGGCTGATGAACCACTCGGCGGCGTGCACGGTAAAGGGCGTCTGATAGGCCGCATAGCTGACTGCCATCGCCATCAGCGCGGTGACCAAAAACACCATCAGCACCGGCGTATAGGTCGTCGATTTCGGATCGGCGACTTTCACGCTGAGATGGCGGCGCGTATCATCAAAGCCGCCGATGCGGGTGCCGTCGATGAACACCTGCGGCGTGGATTTAACATCATGCTGCGCCTTGAACGCGTCGGTTTCCTCGCGCGTGAGCAGCAGGTGGTCCTCGACCGTGTAACCCTTGGACTTCAAAAGGGATTTGGCACGGAGTCCCCACGGACACATGCTCTTGCCGATGGCCATCCGATACAGGACGGCGGTCTTTTGGGGTGCAGCCATGCGCGGCGCTCCTGTCTTGAACGTGTTTAACGGCGACCTATGTACGCCCCGTACCATGGTACGGAGTCAACCATGCCCGATATGACGATTGGCCAACTGGCAAACGCTGCCGATGTCGGCGTGGAAACCGTGCGGTTTTACCAGCGGCGCGGACTGATGCCGACGCCCCCGCGCGGCGAGGGCTATCGGCTTTATGGCGATGAGGACCTGAAGCGGCTGAACTTCATCCGCTCGGCCCAGCGGGCAGGATTTACCCTCGCCCAGATCGCTGAACTGACGGCGCTCGATCCCGAACGTGATCGCAGCGAAGTCCTGCATTTGGCCCGCGAACGACTGGCGGAAATCGACCAACGTCTTCGCGAACTCAAGGCCGTTAAGGCCGCGCTGGGTGAACTGGCCAACCGCTGCGAAAGCGGGGCGGGCCAGTGCTGTCCGATCCTGGAAGCCTTCGAAACCGCCCCCGCCTGAGGCTGGACCATCGCCTTGCCCGTCCCTAGAACAGGGGCAGGTGGGTGAAGTATGCTGTTCAAAGAAAAGATGTTTCTGGCCAATTGCGATCCGGTTCGCCGGTTGTCGCTTCTGGAGCTGGAAAAGCGGTTCTTGATGTCGATTGCCCTGTCCAAGGGGGCGATCCTAACGCCGAACCTGCTTCTGGATAATGCGGGCATGGGACGGCTGCTAGACAATCCGCTGATCCAGCGGTGGTCGGGCAGCAAGGAAGGGCGCGGCGGTCTGGTCGTGCGTGTGCCGGGCAATGCGGCACCGGAATCTATCGAGGACTATTTCGACAACCTGCCGCCGCACCACTATCTGACGCGCTTCCAGTGCCGCAAGCAGGACCTGGCAGGGCTGGATCTGGCGCATTTCAAGGCTGAACTGCATACGCTGGATCGCAATCTACGACGCATCAGACCGACCTATTCGCCGGTCAGCCTGAACAGCGCGGCCTTGTCGGATGCCGTTGCGGCCTCGCCCTCGCTGGAACAGTGGCGGACCCAGCGGGTGGAGCTGGAAGAGCCACTTCAAAGCCTGATGGACCGGGCACCGGAACTGGGCTCGCGCTCGCTCTGGTATCAGGCCAGCGAGGATCTATTGGGTGCCGACGCGGGCCAGTTCAAGCTGGAGGTGATCGACGCCTGCTATAACGGCCTGTTCGTGGCGTCGGGCGAGGCTTTTGTGATGGATCGGATCGGGGTTCTGGACCGGTTGCCGCCCGCCTTGCTGAACCTCGGCGTCGGGGCGGTGGCGTTCAGCGAGCAGAAGAAGCTGTTCGACTATGCCCTCAAGGGTTTTGACCTGATTACCGCCTTCGGCGCAGGTCAGTTGGTGGAGTTCCTGACCGAGGAAGCCGCCAGCTTTGTCGAGAACAAACTTCAGGATACATCGTTTAACTGGGCGACACGCCGGAACTGGTTCGGCCTGTATCCGCGCCTGACCCAGTCCATGGGGATAGAGATACGATGATCGTCTATGAAAACCCGTGGTTCCGCGTCGTAAAGGACGGGCTGTTCCACATCGTTGAGGAAAACACGGGAGGCGAGGGGGCAGCGGTGCTCCCGCTCGTCGGCGACGACATCCTGCTTCTGGAGATGAAGCGCCCTTCGCAGGGGCGTGAACTGACCCTCGAAATCCCGCGCGGTTTTGGCGAGGCGGGCGAGGTTGCCCTCACCTGCGCACAGCGCGAGCTGAAAGAAGAAACCGGTTACGACCTGCCGCTAGAGGCCTTTAGCCCCCTGGGTCATGTGCGGCCCAATACGGGGATTATGTCGTCGCGTATCGCGCTGTTTGTGGCGCGTATTGCGCCTGATACCCCGCATGCCGAGCCGGATCAGGAAGCTGCGGGACGCAGGCTTTTACCCCTCGCGCAACTGAACGCGGCCCTGTCGAGCGGGATGATCGAGGACGGCTTTACCCTGTCGGCCCTAGCGCTGTTTCTGGCCAGAGCCGAGGGGTAGGCGTTAAAAGCTACCAACGGCATCGCGGACCGAGGCATAGTCGCTATCAATAACCGACAGTCGCTCGGGCTTGTCACCAAGGGCGGCAATGACCGGAGCCGGTTCAGGCGCAATGCCCAACACGCTTTCGACATAGCCACCGAATTTAGACGGGTGGGCCGTGGACAGGGCCACAACCGGCGCACCGTTGCGATCCATCTTGCGGGCGGCATGCAGGGCGACCGCCGTGTGCGGGCAGACGACGCGACCCCAAGCCTGATAGACGTGACGGATCTCGGCGGCAGTGGTGGCTTCATCAACCGACACGGCGCGGGTCTCTGCGGTCAGGGCTTTGCGCAGGTCGTCGGGCAAAGTGACGGTGCCGTTGGCGGCAAAGTCCTCGAACAGTTTGCGGGTTTGATCGGCGTCGCGACCCGAGGCCTCGAACACCAGACGCTCGAAGTTCGACGGGGCCTGTACGTCCATGGAGACGCTGGCGCTCTCGACGGCGGGGCGACGGTCATAGACGCCTTCGTTAATGGCACGAGCGAGAGCGTCGTTCTGGTTGACGGCGGCGGTCATGCCCGCAACGGGCAGGCCCATCTTGCGGGCCGCAATACCGGCAAAGGCATCGCCGAAGTTTCCGGTCGGAACCACGAAGTGTGCGGCCTGACCCAGTTGCAGGGTCGCCGACACATAGTACGGAATCTGACCCGCAAGACGGCCCCAGTTGATGGAGTTGACCGACGACAGACGGCCACGTTCGCGCAAAGTCTCATCGGCCAGAAGCTGTTTCACAAGTCGCTGGCAGTCGTCGAAGTCCCCGCGCACGGCGAGGTTCAGGACGTTGTCGGCCTCGACCGTCGTCATCTGCTTGCGCTGGATGGGCGACACGCGGTCCAGCGGATGCAGGACGATCAGCTTGATGCGCTTCTTGCCAGCAAAGGCGCGAACGGCGGCGGCTCCGGTGTCGCCGCTGGTGGCGGTCAGTAGGGTGAGCGTCTCGCCCGAGGCTTCGAGCGCCTCGTCAGAAAGGGCCGCGACCAACTGCATGGCCAGGTCCTTGAACGCGGCGGTCGGGCCGCGGAACAGCTCCAGCACGAACAGGCCGGATTCCAGTTCAACCAGCGGTGTGACCAGTGGGTGGTCAAAGCCTTTGACCAGATGGGCCACGGCACGTTCTACCGCGCCTTCCGGGAGGCTGTCGCCCACGAATGGCGTCAGAACCTCGCGGGCAATGACCGAATAGTCGGCGTCCTTTGTCTGTTTCAGGCTCGAAAGGGTCGGCCACGCGGTCGGCATGTACAGACCGCCATCCGGGGCGATCCCGCGCAGCAGCGCATCGGCAAAGGTTTCGTTTGCGGCGTGGCCGCGCGTCGACAGATATTGGTCAGGCGATTGGGTCATCACCCTGCATGTCTAGACTGATAGAAGGCGCGCGTCATGGATTATGTTGCGCTGCGAAGGCCCGAAATCGCGATTTGACGCAAGAAGTTGCCTCGCAGACATCGGTGGTAGATTTCGCAGCACATTCGGGCCAAGTGTGGGGGATGAACCGTCGGTCCTTTCTGTTGCGTGGAGCGTTTGCGGCCAGTGCCGTTGGCGCGGGCTACTGGCTAAAGGACCAGTTTGTCTGGGGGCGGCCCAAGCTGACGTTTGAGGGGGCCGAGGTCTGGCATCCGCTGCTTCAGACCATCGCCGATGTGCCCGTGATCGATGTGCAGATCGACGGACGGCCCGTGCGGGCGCTGATCGATTCCGGTGCGCAATATTCGGTGCTGGATCAGGCCTTGGGACAGCGGCTATCGCGTACGCCATTCAACATGCCGGTCGTTGCCTATGGTGTCGGGGGGCAGCCTCAGGTCGGGCGGGGCATGACCATCGAAGTCGCCTTGCCGGGCGTGCGCGTCACCAAGCTCAAGACGGCCTTGCTGGACCTTGGTCCGCTGGCGCGGGATGCGGCGCTGGGCGTTGGCTTGATTATCGGTCGCGATCTTATGCGCGAGGCGGTGATCGAACTGGATTGGGAGCGTAAGCGCGTGCGGTTCTCCGATCCTTCGGCTTGGCGTCCTGTACCAGAGCTTTGGGCAGTGCCCGTCGAGTTGTCCGGCGATGCCATGGCCGCCATAGTTTCGGTCGAGGGACGGCCCTTGAAGGCTGTGGTCGATACGGGGGCGTCTTCCTTGCTCTCGATGACCGAACCTTCCGCCCAAGCGCTGGGCTTGAACGACGGACGTGCAGCCGAGGCGGGGACCAGTCTCGTGCTGGGCGGGGTGACGCAGGCGCGCTGGGTGCGGGTGGCCTCTGTGGCGCTTGGCGAAGAGCAGTGGCGCGACGCGCGTGTTGCCGTCTTCCCCGCGTCGAACCTGCCCGGTTATCCGGACGCACTCTTGGGTATGGCGGCGTTCAAAGATAAAAAGCTGGCCCTGAACCTAGGTCAGAACCAGCTTTATCTCAGCCGCCCGCTCGATCTGACGATCGGCTAAGGGCCTACAGGTTGGCGAAGGTGTCGCAGGAGGCCGGATCGCCCGTCTGATAGCCGCGCTGCAGCCACTGCATACGTTCTTGCGAGGAACCGTGGGTGAAGCTCTCTGGCGAAACGCGTCCACCACCGCGACCCTGCAGCGCATCGTCGCCGATGGCGGCAGCGGTCTTCATGCCCTCGGCCAGATCGCTATCGGTGACGGTCACCTCGCCATTGGAGACCAGTCCCGCGTTACGCGCCCACATCCCTGCAAAGCAATCGGCCTGAAGCTCTAGCGCCACCGAATAGCGGTTGCCCTCCGCTTGCGAACGGGCGTTTTGCTGGGCGCGCTGCACCTGTTCGGTTGCCCCGATCAGGCGCTGGACGTGGTGGCCATATTCGTGGGCGATGACATAGGCCTTGGCGAAGTCAGCGCCTGAGCCGCCGAGGCGCTGCAGGTCCTGCCAGAAGCCGAGGTCCAGATAGACCTTCTGGTCCGCAGGGCAATAGAACGGACCCATGGCGGCCTGACCATAACCGCAGCCCGTCTGGGTGCCTTGCTCATAAAGGGTCGTCACAGGCGGGCGATAGCCTTCCAGCTTTTGCGCCCAGACATCGTTGATGTTGGTGCCGATGACGTCGACAAACTGACCGGCATCGTCGGCCGGAGTGCCCATTCGGCCTTCTTGCGAGCCTGCCTGACCCAGACCGCCGAGGTGCCCGGCGACCTGTTGGGTCGTCTGCGGATCAATGCCGAACACGAAGTATAGAACGCCGGCTAGCACCAGCGCCCCGATGCCGCCGCCCGCGACGGCACCGCCGCCCACGCCACGACGATCCTCGATACCGCCACCGCGGCGTCCGCCTTCCCACTTCATTGGCCCGTCCTCTGTTCGACCTTTGCTTTAGCCTAGGGCAGACAAACGCCGCTCGCCAAGCAAAGCTTT
>NZ_JSYD01000094.1:0-26555 GCF_054824005.1 Brevundimonas sp. GN22
TATGACTATCGGCTGGAATACTCCGGCCTCGTCATCAAACTGCCTGCCGAGCGACTTTCGACCGTATCGGGCACGCCGCGCGAACAGTTCACCTGCGCGCCGCTGTAAGACCTTGAGGCCCAGCCGACACCCCTACTCCGCCATTTCCGCCAGCATCTTGAGCGTCTTTTTCAGGACGCGGTCGGCGGGGAGGTCCATCATGTGCTGGATGTGCTGGTTCAGGCGGGGGTCTAGTTCTTTGTATTCTTCCAGGGTGCGCGGGCCGCGAACGGCGATGCCGGTCCATGGGCGGCGCTTCTTGTCGTCGGACGGGCCGAACACGCCCACGGCAGGAACACCTGCGGCAACGGCCAACTGGGTCCAGACGCTGTCTCCCCCGATGAACAGATTGGCGTGGGTCAGTGCCGCCGCCGTTTGCAGGCGGGTCAGCTTGCCCTGAAGCTCGATCACGCGGTCGCGGCGCACGGCAAAGCGGATGGTGTGAGCGGCGTCACGGTCGGCTTCCTCGCCGACGATCATCAGCTTGCCACCGGCCAGAGGTCCACCCTCGGACAGCAGCGGTGCCGCCACCTTGGCATAGCGTTCGGCGGGCCAGCGTTTGCCGATCCAGTCCACGCCCGGACCGATCGCCAGAATGGGTTCATCACCGCGCGGGATGAAGCTGTCGGCGATGGCTTGGGTGGCCTCGCTGATGAACAGTTTCGGCGCGGGGATTTCATCCAGTTGCAGCAGACGGGCGGCCTCTTCCACAGCGTGGACGCCGGGGATGCTGCCTTCCTTTACGGCGCGGCGCTGGCGTCGCAGCTTGCCCGACAGGGACGAACCGCGCAGGTCCACCACCAGTCCCCAGTTGGTATCGCGCACCTGGTTCCACAGAGATATCCAGTCCCAGCGGCCGTCCTTGTCCAGAACGATCAGACGACGCAGGCGCGGCAGGTCCGCAAACAGCGGTGCCGACGCGGCCGAACCAACCACGGTAAAGTCGGCGTGCGGGATCATCTCTACCAGATGTGCCAGCGCGCCCGACGAGAGGATGGCCTCTTCAGGATCGGCTTCGGCAATATAAAGGATGGGAAAACGCCCGCTCATATTCTCAGCCTAACGGGATTCTCTCGGCGTTTCAGCGTTTAGGCGGTGAATTGTACGTTATCGTCATAACAGGCGACGGTGGTGCCTTGGTGGCCGTCGTCGAGCAGCGTTTTAATACCGCGATGCAGCGTTTTTAAGTCCACATGGCAAGGCATTCCGGCTATGGGGCCAGGGCTTTCGACCCTGTTTTGAGTACGAGTACCCCAATGTCTGCCGATGCCTTCCAAAACCACGTCACCATCGTCACCGAGGGGGAGTGGGCCGGTTGGGGACGCTGGACAATGCACGTGCCGTTCGAACAGCACGCCGGACCCTTCTATATCCGCCGCCACGAGGACGGCGACCTGCAGGCGGGCTTTACCCCGCAGGATCAAAACTGCCGTCATGGCGGCATCGTGCACGGCGGCTCGCTGCTGACGTTTGCCGACTATTCGTTGTTTGTCATCGCCGCCGAGGCTATGGGCGAACAGGACGGCGTGACCGTCTCGCTCAATAGCGAGTTCCTTTCCCCCGCCGTCCCGCACAAACGCCTGACCGCCCGCGGTAAGGTCACAAAGGCCGGCAAGCGCATGATCTTCGTGCAGGTCCAGATGGAACAGGAAGGCCGCCCCGTGCTGGCCTTCTCGGGCATTATCGCGGTGATGGAAGTTAAGGCGTACCCCTTTAGGTCACGCCCCCAAGCGTGACCCACGCCACTCCGATGGACACCAGCGGCACGAGGCTCCACCAACAGGCCCTGCCCATATCGCCGCGCGTCAGGGCTTTGAACGCCAACCACGCTGGAGCGGGAAAGACGATCGCGGCCAGCAACAGGAGCATCCGTTCAGTGCCCCCGCCTATAGCTGTAATCACCAATGTGGCGGGAATACCGACCAGGACCGCCGCCAAGGCCAAGAGTACGGCCAAGGCCCCGCCGATCACAGCGGGCACGCGGAACCAGTCATCGGCGGTCTTGGGCTTGGAGAAGAAGCTACCTACCATTCGCGCCCCTATGGGGTTTGCAGATTACCTTTCACGACACTTAGCTCTAAACAGCCCCCATGTCCCTGCCCCTACTTCCTGACCGCGATTGCGGTGGCTGCGTCGAGTGCTGCCGATTTATCCCGCTGGACCTGCCCGAGCTGGCCAAGCCGACGGGGCAGTTGTGCCACTATTGCGTCGATGGTTCGGGCTGTTCGGTGCATGCCATCCGGCCGCAGACCTGCCGCGTGTGGTTCTGTCTATGGCGGGCGGTGGAACTGTCGGATGACTGGCGACCGGACCGCAGTGGCGTGATCGTGCGCCCCGATGGTGTGCAGGAAGGGATCATCACCCTTTACGTCATTCGACCATCCGAGTTTCTGGCCAGCGAGGACTTCTTTGCCACCGTCGCCCACTGGGTCGCCGAGGGCATCCAGATCGCCCTGTCGGTGCCGGGGCCGGAGGGCACCTATCCCGTGCGTGCGGTGGTGACCAATTATCTGCGCCCGTCCATCGAGGACGGCGATATGGAGGCCTTTGTCGGCCATCTGTTCGCGGCGCTGGACAGTCTGGCGGCGTCGGACTTCCAGCCCGATGGCGTCACGGCGCGTTACGCCGTCGCCTGACCCCTTCTTTTCGCGGGCGCGTCGGCCTATCTGATGGCCATGCCTATTGCCCGTTTGAACAGCCGCGCCGTCATCACCGTGACCGGCCCCGACGCCCGCCACTTCCTCAACAATCTGCTGACGCAGAATGTGGAGACGCTGGAGGCCGGAGCCTTGCGGTTCGGGGCACTGCTGACGCCGCAGGGGCGGCTGATGTTGGACCTGTTCATCTGGGGCAAGGAAGACGGCTTGTGGCTGGATGTTCCGGCAGACGCGCGGGACGGTCTGGTGCAGCGGCTGGCGATGTACAAGTTGCGCGCCGATGTGGAGATCGCGGCGTCCGACGCTGGAGTGTTCGCGGCGTGGGAAGAAGCACCCGAAGGCTTCATCGCCGATCCGCGTCTGGAAGGGCTGGGCCACCGCGCGATAGGCTTCTCGGGCGAGACCACCGCCAGCGAGGACGACTGGCACGCACACCGCGCCACTCTGGGCGTGGTCGAGGCCGCCTTCGATGCGCCCAAGGACAAGACCTATCCCATCGAAGCGAACTTTGACCTGATGAATGGCATCGACTTCCACAAGGGATGTTTTGTTGGTCAGGAAACCACCTCGCGCATGAAGCGCAGGGGCACCATCAAGAACCGCATCCTGCCCTTTAGCTATGAGGGCGAGGCCCCTGCAGCGGGGGCCGAGGTGCTGAACGGCGAACTGCGGGCGGGCGAAGTGACCAGCGCCGCCAACGGACGCGGCATGGCGATGATGCGACTGGACCGGATGGAGGGAACTCTGAGTGTGGATGGCCGTGCCATTTCCGTCATCCGCCCCGACTGGGTTCCGGCGTTCGAAGCCTAGGCGCAGAGCCTGAACAGGCTGTAGAGCGCCAGTGACAGCATGGCCGTCGCCGCGAGGGCCAGCGCCCAGACGCCAAAGTTCTGATAGCTGAGCGCACCAAGCACCGCTCCGCCTGCCAACCCCGCCCAAAGCAGGAAGAATGGCACCCAGCTCCAACGGTCTCCGCCAAACAGGGCGACGGTGATCCGCTTGCCCATCTTGACCAGATTGCCGGTCATATAGGTGGTGCCGACCATCACCTCGCCGTCGTCGGCAAAGACTGTGTTCTGAGCCCCCATGGCCAGCGCCAGCGGCACGACCGACCACACAACGCCCACCTTCACATAGGCTACCAGCGCCGCAAGCAGCGCCAACAGCACCCAACCCATAATAGCCGGTCGCTTGTAACGCCCTGCCAGCCGCCCGACGCTGGCTCCCGTCACGACACCCAGCACAAAGGCCAGCAGCAGGCCACCGGCCACAAGCGCGTCATGGCTGATCTCCGACAGGCCGATGGCCAGTCGCGTCGTATTGCCGGTCATGAAGGAGACAAAGAACCCGCCGGTGATCAGGAAGCCGACCGCGTCGACGAACCCTGCGACCACGGCAAAGCACACAGCCAAAACCTGCGACGGGCGATCAAGGCGCACCATGTCAGGACTTTCGCGAGACTCTCATTGGCAGAGCGAACGCTTTTTGACGCGCCTCGTCAATCTTTAAGCCCAAGCTTGCCAAACGTGAACATTTAGGCAACATCGTTCGATGACCGACGCAACCCTCTCCCGCTGTAAATGGTGCAGCACCGACCCGCTGTACGTCGCCTATCACGACACCGAATGGGGCGTGCCCGAACACGACAGCCGCGCCCTGTGGGAGAAGCTGGTGCTGGACGGGATGCAGGCGGGGCTGGCGTGGATCACCATCCTGAGAAAGCGCGAGGGTATCCGCGACGCCTTCGCCAATTTCGATCCGGACAATGTGGCGGCCTTTGATGATGCCGATATCGAACGTCTGCTGAACGACGCCCGCATCATCCGTTCGCGCGCCAAGATCATCGCCACCATCGAGAGCGCCCGACTGTTCGTGCAGGTGCGCGACAATGGCGAAGACTTTGCCGAATACCTGTGGAGCTTCGTCGGCGGCAAACCGATCCAGAACAACTTGGTCGAGGGCGAGCCCTACCCCACCCAGAGCGCCGAGAGCGTGGCCATGTCGAAGGCGCTGAAGAAGCGCGGCTTCAAATTCGTCGGGCCAGTGATCGTGTACGCATTTATGCAGGCCGTCGGCATGGTCAACGATCACATGGTGACCTGCTTTAGGCACGCAGAGGTTTAAGAGGCATCATCGAGCTGAAAACGGCCTGACAAGCCCTTCTCAGCAGCCGGGCAGTTCGGGTGGATCGACGGGATCATAGGCGGCTCCCACCTTGGCGTAGGTGACCACCGCCTTACGGTCGCCGGAGTAGCGGACGCGGATGGTGCGGCCCTTTTCGCCAGCAAGGATTTGCCCCTCGAAACCTGTGACCTCTTCGCCGTCCAAGCGGGCACCGCCGTCGCTGTATCCGGTCGAGACCTGATCGATGCGGGTCACGGGCCGCTCGGGCGTCAGTTCGATGACGTGGGCCCATGAGCAGCTATAGCCCTGCCAAGTCCCGCCAGCCTCTGCCACCAGAGTTGGCGACGGTGTCAGGTCCTGCCGGATCGACCATTGCGGCGGGTTTCCGAAAGTCCCCGTAATCAGGAACGCGGGCCATGCGCCGACGCGTTCAAACCCGTTGGCGGTGGGCTTCAGATAGTGGATGGCTAGCGAGCCTGCGTTGACGTGCCCCTCGCCACCCTGCCCCTCGGTGATCAACGCATAGAGGGCGGGCGCGACGGGAACGAGCTTGGCCTTGTTGTAGGTCTGGACCTCGGCGGCCTCGGTTCCCTTGGGCCGGTAAACGACAGGCGGAGCGGCACCCCATGCCGCGCGGAAGGCGGCCGCGCGGGTCTGTACATCATTCACATCAACGGCTTGGACGGCAGCGGGAGTTTCTGGCTTGGCCATCGGCATTGCCGCCACGGGCGCTGCCTCCGACGCAGGGGCCGAAGGTGCGGCCGCCCTTTCACAGGCGGCCAGCACCATTGCGCTGCCCATCAGAAGATAGGTGAAACGTTTCATCGACAACCCCGTTCAAGAACAGAGGTCGATAAACGCCCGTACACCTGAAAACTTCAAGCGTTGCCGCGACTGGAACTCAGCCCTTGGCCAATTCGGCCAGAACCTGTTCCTGATGCTCGCCCGACTTCGGTGCAGCCGCGGCCTCGTTGAAGCGGCGACCATCCATCTCGATAGGCAGGGACGGCAGGCGAACGACCTCGTCGTTCGGCATGGTCACGTCGATCAGACCGCCCGTGTTCAGATGCGGATCGTCGAACAGGTCTTCAGGACGCGCGATGGGCGCGAACGGCAGGCCGCTGGGCGACAGCATGTCGATCAGTTCCTCGCGGGTATATTGACCCACCACCTCGCGCACGACGGGCAGGATCTGGTCACGCGCCGCCACGCGGGCATTGTTCAGGGCGAAGTCGGGGTTGGCCTTCAGATCGGACAGGCCAAACAGGTCACAGAACACCAGCCAAAGCTTGTCGGTCACCACACCGATAAACACGCCCTCGCCGTCCTTGGTCTGGAACACGTCATAGATGGACCAGGCCGAGATACGCTCCGGCATCGGGCGGGCGGCGGTGCCGGTGACGGCCTTTTGCGCCATGTGCTGGCCAACGAGGAAGGCGGTCGTCTCATAAAGGGCGCTCTTGACCAGTTGGCCACGGCCCGTGCGGCGGCGCTCTTCCAGTGCGGCCAGAATACCGATGACGCCGAACATGCCGCCCGTCACGTCGATGACCGAGGCACCGGCGCGAAGCGGACGCCCCGCCGGACCCGTCATATAGGCCAGACCGCCCATCATCTGGGCCACTTCGTCCAGCGCGGTGCGCTGTTCATACGGCCCCGGCAGGAAGCCCTTTTCCGAGCAATAGATCAGGCCGGGATTGATCTTGGACAGTTCTTCGTACGACAGCCCCAGACGGTCCAGCGCCCCCGCACGGAAATTCTCGATAATCACGTCCGCGCCCGCGCACAGGGCCTTGGCCGTGGCCAGCCCGTCTTCAGACTTCATGTCCAGACGGATGGAGCGCTTGTTGCGGTTGTACATGACGAAATAGCCCGCGCCCGAGCCCTTCAGTTCACGGGTCGCGTCGCCATTGGCAGGCTCGACCTTGATCACGTCCGCGCCCAGATCGGCGAGGATCACACCCGCCGCCGGCCCCATGACCATGTGGGTGAACTCGATGACCTTCAGTCCTGCGAGCGGACCTTGGCGAACGGCTTGTGTCATGACGCTTACCCCTCAAAAGCATCGGCCCTGCGGGCCATAACTGTCCTAGACCGACAGCGATAAACGATCTAATGATATAATAATAGATCATTTAAGGGAGTAAGTGGTGGGGACCCCCATTCTTGTCAGCGAAGTCGGCCCGCGCGACGGTCTGCAAAGCATCAAATCCATCCTGCCGACCGAGCAGAAGAAGCGCTGGATCGACCTGCAGGTCGCGGCAGGCTTCAAGGAAATCGAGGTCGGCTCGTTCGTGCCCGCGCACATCCTGCCGCAACTGGCCGACACCGCCGAGGTCGTAGAATATGCCCGCCAGATCGAGGGCCTGACGGTCGCGGTTCTGGTGCCGAACGTGAAGGGAGCAGAGGCCGCCATCGCTGCGGGCGCGCACAAAATCTCCCTGCCCCTGTCGTGCAGCGAGACGCACAGCCTGAAGAATGTGCGCCGCACCCACGAACAGATGATCGAGGCGGCCACCACCATTGCAGAACTGATCAAGGCCCAACCCGAAGGCAACCGCCCGCATTTCGAGGGCGCACTATCGACCGCCTTCGGCTGCACCATCGAGGGCGAGGTGCCGGAAGGCAAGGTGGTCGAACTGGCCGAGCGTCTGATGAAGGCGGGCTGTGACGAGGTGGGCCTGTCTGACACCTCCGGCTATGCCCATCCGGTTCAGGTGAAGCAGCTGATCAAGGCTGTCCGCGCCGCCGTGGGCGACGAGAACCTGACGGGCCTGCACCTGCACAACACGCGCGGTCTCGGCCTCGCCAATGCCATGGCTGGTCTGGAACTGGGGATCACCACGCTTGACTCGTCGCTGGGCGGCGTCGGCGGCTGCCCCTTCGCACCGGGGGCCAGCGGCAACATCGTCACCGAAGACCTCGTCTTCATGCTGGAAGCCATGGGCTACGACACCGGCGTCGACATCGAAAAAATGATCGAACTGCGCAGAGAAGTCGCCGCCATGCTGCCGGATGAAGAGTTCTACGGCTTCCTGTCAGAGGCCGGCCCACCCAAGGGCTGGCGCGGGTTCTGAAACGTCAAAAGGGGGCCTTATCGGCCCCCTTTTTATTCTCGAACGCCCTCATTAGGCAGAGCATTGAGCGCATCCTTAGCGGACTCGTCACCAATCCCCATTGATCGAGCAACCAAGAAGTTCGAGACCTTCAACGCTTCCGCAATATCCCGCATCGCTCTGAGGGAATCCAAATAAAGGTCATCGCGGAAAATGAAGCCCTTCGACACATAAGCGTCTGTGAGAATTTCGCTTTCAGATGCCTTCAAGCCAATAGCTTTCATCATCTCCACGATCATAGTGGCTTGCTTAGCTACCATCCGCTGTTCGTGGTCTTTCTTACCGCTTTCAGATACCTCCCTCACAGCAAGTTCAAGATACTCGCTACGAGCCTTCATGACGGTAGGGCAGTCGTTAAACTCAACTTCAATCAAATTGATCGCCATCACGTATGCAGGATCGGATGGCAGTCTACGCGTCGTGAGAATCATACGAAGAATTTGCGTCCTCGCGTCTGACTTCCTTCTTCGTCTATCCACCCAGAGGGTGATTAAAACGGCGCATATAGGACCCGCAATGATCCCTAAAAGGGTCATCCACTCGTAGAGCTTTAGACCCATAAAAAGCGCGACATCAGATAAGTGAGAGGATTCCATATAGCAAAGCTATACGAAATCTATCCTGCTAGATACACCCACGGCCGCTGACCCTGATCGCCCGCGATGAAGGCGTCGATGGCCTCCTTGTGGAGCAGGGTCAGGTCCACGGCGTCGTAGCCGTTGAGCAGGGCGATGCGGTCTTCCTCGTTGTTGAGGGTGAAGCCGTATTCGCTGCCGTCGGGGGCGGTGACTTTTTGCGCTTCCAGATCGACGGTGACCTTGGCGTGGGCGGGGTCGGCTTCGACCTGTGCGGCGATGGCGGCAACCGTCTCGGCGGGCAGGATGACGGGGCACAGGCCGTTGCGAACGCAGTTGTTGTAGAAGATCGGGTTGAAGCTGGGGGCGATGACGGCGCGGAAGCCGTATTCATGAAGCGCCCAGACGGCGTGTTCACGGCTGGAGCCGCAGCCGACATTTTCCCCCGCCAGCAGGATGCCGGCACCCGCATATTCCGGCTGGTTCAGCACGAAGTCGGGCTTGGGATCACGCCCGCCCACGGCGGTATAGCGCCAGCCTGCGAACAGGCCGTCTTTCAGGCCCGTCTTTGAGACGGACTTCATCTCGCGCGAGGGGATGATGATGTCGGTGTCGATATTGGCCCGCACCAGAGGGGCGGCCACGGCGGTCATGCGAACGAAAGCTTCCATGATCGTATCTCTCTCTTATGCGGCCAGTTTGCGCGGGTCGGCGAGGCAGCCCGCAATTGCAGACGCGGCCACCACTTCGGGGCTGGCAATGTGGGTGCGGGTTTCCGGCCCCTGACGGCTCTCGAAATTGCGGTTGGTCGAGGAGACCACGCGCTCTTTCGCACCAAAGCTTTCACCACCGGCGAAGAAGCACATGGAGCAGCCCGGTTCGCGCCATTCAAAGCCCGCTTCGATAAAGACCTTATCCAAGCCCTCAAGCTCGGCAGCTTCCTTCACCAAGCCCGACCCCGGAACGCAGATGGCGCGCACGCCGTCGGCGACCTTGCGGCCCTTGAGGATGGCGGCGGCGCGGCGCAGGTCCGATAGGCGGCTGTTGGTGCAAGACCCAATGAAGGCCGAGCCGATCTTGAGGCCTTCGACCGGCTGTCCGGCGGTGACGTCCATATAGGTGATGGCGCGTTGGTGGATTTCGGCGCTGGCTTCGTCCGCATACGGAACGACGCCGTCGATGCTGATGGCCTGTTGGGGGCTGCTGCCCCAAGTGATCATCGGACCAACTTCTGATGCGTCCAGCACGATTTCCTTGTCGAAGGTCGCGCCGTCATCGGTTTTCAGCGTGCGCCAATAGGCGACGGCCTGATCCCAAATCTCGCCCTTTGGTGCATAGGGGCGGCCTTCCAGATAGGCGAAAGTCTTTTCATCCGGCGCGATGATGGTGCTGAAACAGCCCAGTTCCGCGCCCATGTTGCACAGCGTCAGGCGCGCCTCGATCTCCAGCGCCTCGATGGCGGTACCTGCGAACTCGACGATATGCCCCTGCCCGCCGCGCGAACCGTGACGTGCCAGCAGGGTCAGCGCCAAATCCTTGGCCGTGACGCCCGTCCCCAAGACGCCGTTCACGGTGATCCGCATGGTCTTGGGGCGGTTGATGCGCAGGGTGCGGGTGGCCAGCGCGTGCTCGGCCTCGGTCGAGCCAATGCCCCAAGCCAGAGCGCCCATTGCGCCTTGGGTGCAGGTATGGCTGTCGGGACAGACCACCGTCAGGCCCGGCAGGACGATGCCCTGTTCGGGTGAGACGACGTGAACGATGCCCTGACGCTTGTCGCCGATGTCGAAGATGGTGATGCCCTCGGCGCGGGCGGCCTCGCGGGTCTGGACAATGAACTCGCGGCCACCGGGCATGCGGGTGTCGTCATTTCGGCCCACATGAGTATCGACGATGTGGTCCATGGTGCCGAACACACGCGCCGGATCGGCCACCTGACGGCCAGCGGCCCGCAGGCTCTTGAGCGCGATGCCGCCCGTGCGTTCATGCAGGAACACGCGGTCGATGGCGATCAGGCCCACGCCTGCGTCATTGCTGTGCACCAGATGCTGGGCCCACAGCTTGTCGAACAGGGTCGAAGGGCTCGGATTAGGCGTTGTCATACACGACGTCCTTGAAGCAATAAGGATGGGTGCCGAGCGGCACCTTGATTTGGTCGGGGAGAAGAGTTTTGAGCGAAGACGCGACGTGGCCTTTTCCCGTGCCGTTGCATCTCGATCCGGCGTTGCCGACGCCGCTCTACCACCAGATGTATCTGGCCATCCGCGCACAGATCCGCAGCGGTGACATCCCGCCCGGAGCCATGCTGCCGGGGGAGCTGCATCTGGCGAAAATTTTCAACGTCTCGCGCATCACGGTAAAGCGGGCGCTGAGCGAACTGGCCGATGACGGCCTGCTGGACCGCCAGCGCGGGCGCGGCACCGTGGTCACCAGCGCCGTCCCCTCGCCCGTGGTGAAGGGTGCGTTCGACAATCTGGTCGAAAGCCTGACCCTGATGGGGCTGGAGACGCAGATCGAACTGCTGGACGCCGACACGGTCCCCGCGGACGGTACCATTGCCGACCCGTTGGAAGTCGAGGTGGGAACGCCTGTCCAGCGCTCGATCCGCCGCCGGAAACTGCAGGGCGAGCCGTTTTCCTATCTGGTGAACCACATCCCCGCCGACATCGCCGCCCATTGGAGCCGAGACGATCTGGCAGGCACGTCCATGCTGGTTTTGCTGGAGCGGGCGGGGTTCAAACCCGTCGATGCAGATCAGTGGATCATGGCCGTTGCGGCCGAACCCGCCGTCGCCACCGCGCTGGACGTCGAGGTCGGCACACCCCTGCTGAAGGTGGCGCGTGTGATGCGTGACGCCAGCGGACGCGTCGTCCAGCTGATCCACTCGCATTATCGTTCTGACCGTTTCCAGTACCACGTTACCACCCGCGAACGTCGGCCCCTCGCCGACGATTGAAGCTGCGGGTCTTTGGGCAGAAAACTTTGCCAGCGACCGCAGTTCGTCCTTGCAATCCTGCCACAAGACAAATGATATATGAATAGATCATTTTGATCTTGAGCCCGTCTCTGAGGGGAGACGTGGCCGGATTGTTAGAGGAGGGCTTAGATGTCTGCAGACCTGCATTTCGAACCGACCATGGTTCGGGAAAACCGCACCGCGCGCGAAATCTATGAAGGCATCAAGGCCAACCCGACCCGCGCCCGTTTCGGCTTTGGCAATAAGCTGGCGGTGCTGAACATCGACTTCCAGCAGGCCTATACCCGCCCCGACCTGTTCCCCGTCTCGGCCTATGTGACCGATCCGGACCAGATCAAATGGGTGAACCGCATCTCGGAACTGGCCCGCAGCGCCAACATGCCGGTGGCGTGGTCGCACGTGGCCTATAAGGCCGACGGCGGTGACGCTGGCGTCTGGGGCACCCGCACCAATACGCCCGACAGCCTGCAGAACATCAAATACGGCTCGGAGCGCCACGCCTTTGATCCGCGCTGCGATATCAAGGAAGACATCGACCTTGTGAACACCAAGCGCATGCCCAGCATGTTCTTCGAGACCCCGCTGCGCTCCTACCTGCAATGGCATGGTGTAGACACGGTGATCGTGACGGGCGGCTCGACCTCGGGCTGCGTACGCGCGACGGCCGTGGATGCCCTGTCCTACGGTTTCCGCACCATCGTTCCGGAGCAGTGCGTGGCCGACAAGCACGAGAGCTATCACTACGCCAACCTCACCGACCTGCTGCTGAAATACGCCGATGTGGTCGATGCGCAGGAAGTGGTGGACTGGCTGACAGCCCGTCAGGGCTAAACAGCCCCTACCCCATCAAAAAACCCCGACCGGAGCGATCCGATCGGGGTTTTTCTTTCGCCTCGGTTGGGAGGATCAAGGCGATCAGGGAGAGCCCTATTTCGCGGCGTCGGCGATCTCCGAAGCCGTAGCCGACCACACCTCGGCGTCACCGCCGATGGCGTTCAGGATGCGGCGCACCGCGTGGGCGCGGAACGGCAGGCCCGAGACATAGGGCGTCAGCGTGAAGCCGATGGCGCGACCACCGAAGCGGTCTTTTTCGGACTTCAGATAGTCGACGGCTTCCAGCACCTGATTGGCCCAAAGGTCTTCGGACTGGCGCTTGTCGATCAGAAGGTTGCGGTCATCGATCTCGTTCGACAGCGGCACGGCCTGAACCACGCCTGAGGGCGTCGTCATCTCGACCGGCACATCGTCCTGTTCCCAGTCGAGGCAGATGTCGAAGCCGTTGGCGCGGATAATTTCCAGCGTGTTGAACGACTGCTGACGCGCAGGGCTCATCCACACGCGGGGCTTCAGGCCGGCGGCGTCAAAGCGGGCGCGAACCTCTGCCATCCAGGCTTCTTCGGTCGCGCGCTCCAACGCACCGAAGTGGATGTGGTCGGTCGACAGGCCATAGGCGGCGATCTCGTGACCATCGGAGAGGATGGCGTCGATCAGCGGCCTCAGACGTTCCAGCTGGTTGGCGTTGACGGGGAAGGTCGCCTTAACGCCCGCCGCCTTCAGGCTTTTAAGGATGCGGAACACACCCACGCGGTTGCCATAGTCGCGCGTCGTATAGTGGCGCAGGTCCGGATAGGGCGTGACCATCGCGCCGGGGTGTTTGAACGGCTTACCCGACGGGGTCAGGGTGTGGTGCTCGATCGGCACAACGACCATGGCCGCCACGGCCTGACCGGCTGGCCAGTTAACCTTTGGGCGTTCGGCCTGCTGGCGCCAGCCGTAAAGCGACTGGTCCATGCCGTAGGATCGATGCGGATAGGTCAGATAGGATTCAGGCAGGCTCATCTTACGCACCCTCCCCGCTAAAGCCCGTGCCGCCGGTGGCAAGACCGCGACGCTCGATATCGGCCTTGGTCTGGTCCCAATAGGTCTCGCGGTAATAGCCCGCGATCTCGGCGGCGGTTGTGATCCACACATCGTCCGAATGGCTGGTGATGTGTTTCAGCGCCTCTTCGAACGGGCGAACACGGTGGCTTTGGCTGACCAGATAGGCGTGCAGCGGAATGCACATAACCGTGCCGCTTTCCTCGCCCTCTTCCAGCAGCTGATCGAAGTGGCGCTTCAGGATGTCGGCATAGCGCCACGGGTCCATCGACTGCGCGCCATAGGTGATGACGTCGTTCACTTCCAACGAATAGGGCATCGACATCAGCTTGCCGGACTTGGTCTTTACCGGCTGGGGTTGGTCGTCCTGGAACAGGTCGCAGGTGTACCAGAAGTCCATGTCCGCGATCAGATCCAGCGTGCGCTCGGTGTGTGTCAGGGCAGGCGCCAGATAGCCACGGATACGCTGGCCCGTCGCCTTCTGGATGGTGTCGATGGAGTCCTGGATCATGGCGCGTTCCTGCGCCTCGTCCATGTCGTAGGAGTAACGGGTGTTATAGATGCCGTGCGAGAAGAACTCCCAGTTCCGCTCGACGCAGGCTTCGATGATCTCGGGGTGGTGGTCGATCAGGGCGGTCGACAGCGAGATGGAGCCGCGCATGTTGTGGCGATCCAGCATCTCCATCAGACGCCAGTGGCCGACGCGGTTGCCCCAGTCGCGCTGCGAATAGCCGACCACGTCCGGCGACGGCTTGGGCCAGCCCGCACGCTTGTCGTTCTTGGGCGGGTCGAACTCGTAATATTCGATGTTCGGCGCAATCCAGAAGGCAAGCTTCTTGCCGTCGGGCCACACGACCTTGGGCCGCTCATGATAGGGCCAGTAGTCGTAAAGGTTGGGATCTGCGTGCACTTGCCCCTCCGCAACTCACTAAATGATCTATTCATATATCAATTGGTCTTTGAAATAAGACAAGCCCCAATCGGGGCCTGTCCTGTCATTCTGTGATCTAGCCCGCAACCTGTTTGGCGGCGGCCCGTCCGGCCAGCTTGCCCAGCGTGGTCGCGGTCAGAAGACCATGACCTGCCAGATATCCCGCCGGACCCGAGCCCGAGACGCCCCGCGCTGCACCACCGCCTGCGAACAGGTTCGGGAAGACGCTGCCGTCCTTCTTCTTCACGCGGGCTTCGGCATCGATATCCAGACCGCCTTGGGTGTGGAACAGCGCCCCCACGACCTTGGCCGTGCGATAGGGCGCGACCAACGGCGGCTTGCCGGTAAAGTCGCGGCCGAACGCGTCCTCGATCTCGCCGCGCGTGGCCGCTGCGACGGCTTCAACCGTCTCGCGCAGGGTGTCGACGGGCGTAGAGGTGATAGCGGCCAGTTCCTCGATAGAGTTCGCTGTCTGGACCGCGCCCGCTTCCAGCGCATCGCGATAGTCCTCGAACTTCATCATCAAGGTGTGGAGACGCTCGTCGAGGATCGACCATGCATAACCGCCCGGCTGGGCATTCACCTTAGCGGCCTGCTCCGAATAGCCCTGGCTTTCGTCCGAGAAACGCTTGCCCTCGGCATTGACCTGATAGCCACCTTCCATGATCAGCGGCCACAGGATCGGCACGCCATAGCCTGCGGCCAAACCGCCGTGCCCCTGATAGCCGTCCATGTCGGCCAGCGCGGCACCCAGCTCCTCGCCCCACAGGATGGCTTCGCCCTGATTGCCCGAGTGTCCGTGATAGACGATGTCGGCCAGTTCGGGGATGTAGCGGCGCACCATTTCCGCGTTGGCACCGAAACCACAGCACGCAAGGATCAGCGTCTCGCAGCCGATATCCTCGAACGAACCGTCGGGGCGTTCGATACGCACGCCGACAACATTCTCGCCCTCTCCGACATACAGGTGACGGACAGTGGCTTCGGTCAGGATGCTGACACCTGCATTCGACGCGCCGGCTTCCAGCGCGGCCTGAAGTTCCGCGCCCGAGCGTTTAGGCGTGGCGAACATGCGCATCCGGCTGTGGCCCGGATAGATGTAGTCGTCGATCAGGATGAACGGCACGCCGTGCTTGTCGCGCAGCCACTGGATCGTCTCGACGCCTTCATTGGCCAGAAGGCGCGCGAGGTCCACATCGACGCGGCCTTCGGTCTTCTTGATCATGTCCTGGACAAACAGTTCGGGGTTGTCGTCGATGCCGCGCTCGGCTTGTTCGGGCGAGCCGGGCGCGGGGATCATGCCGGTGGACATGCTGGTCGAGCCCAGCGGCGTGGGATCGCGCTCAAGCACCAGCACCTCGGCTCCACCATCTGCCGCAGCCATGGCCGCCGTCAGCCCACAGGCCCCTGCGCCGACCACCAGAACGGGGATCACAAAGTCAAACTCGGGTACGTCACGCAGGATGGTCATGGAATCGCAGGCTCCGGCCACTGTTCAAAGAGGCGGCGGGCAGCCAAGCCTCTGTAATCTTTGCAACAGCCTACGTCTGGCGCGTGCCGCCGCGCTTGCCGCTTTGGCGAAGTGTTCGCCCTATGGAGAGCCACCCGCCACATCCCGTCCCGCCAACTGTTCGACAGGTGGAGGAACCACAGCCGGTCGCCAACACCGCCCGCTCATCCATTAGCGTGTCGCCAAATGGTGGAGGTGGAAATGGAACACAGATCACTGGGCCGCTCGGGCCTGAGAGTATCGCTGGTCGGGCTGGGCTGTAACGGTTTCAACGATCTGGAGAAGGCGCGCGATGTCTATGGCGCGGCCCGCGATTGCGGCATCAACTTCTTCGATCTGGCCGATATGTACGGCGGTCCGGGCGGGGTGTCCGAAGCCATCATGGGCGAGCTGTCGCAGGGCCACCGCGACCAGATCATCCTCGCCACCAAGGGCGGCTTCGCGACCGACGGCAGCTTCCGCGCCATGGGGGCCTCGCGCCGCTATCTGGTGCAGGCGGTCGAGGCCAGTCTCAAGCGCCTCAAGACCGATTACATCGACCTGTACCAAATCCACGCGCCGGACCCGCTGACGCCGCTGGACGAGACTTTGCGCGCGCTGGACGACCTGATCCGTCAGGGCAAGATCCGCTATATCGGTGCGTCCAACTATGCCGGATGGCAGCTGGTGGACGCCATGTGGATCGCCGAGACCAATAAGATCTCGCGCTTCATCTCTTCGCAGAACGAATACAATCTGCTGGCGCGCGGGATCGAAACGACCACCCTGCCCGCCATGCAACGCGCGGGCGTGGGCCTTCTGCCCTACTTCCCGCTGGCGAGTGGCCTGTTGACCGGCAAGGTCACCAAGGACGCGCCGCCCGCACCCGGCACGCGCCTTACGATGGGCGGCCTGCCGTCCAAGGTGTTGAACGACACCAATGTGCACAAGGCCGAAGCGCTGAAGGCCCTCGCCGAAGAGCGCGGTCGCACCTTGGTAGAGCTGGCGTTCGGGTGGCTGGCGTCGCGCCCCGAGACATCCAGCATCATTGCCGGTGCCTCGCGCGGAGATCAGGTGCGGGCCAATGCGGCCTCGGCCGGCTGGACTCTGGACAGCGACCTGCTGGCAAAGATCGACGCCATCACGCTTTGACTAATCGCAGAACGGATAAGCCACGCGGGCGACCTATGCAGCCGCGCCGCTTGGCATAGCCTCACACTCACGACGAACCCATGCGCCCGACAGGGCACCAACCGGAGGACCTCATGGCCAACATCTATCTGAACCAAGACAACGTCGATGATCTAGGCCGCATGGTCACGGCGCTGCTCTCGGAGGTGTGGATCCTGCGCGACCGTATGGCGGTGCTGGAGACCATGTTGGACAAGAAGGGCGTGATCGAAGCTAACGCTATCGACGACTTCGCCTTCACGCCCGATCAGGAAGCCGAACTGGAAAAAGTACGCGACCGTATGGTCTCGGCAGTCGTTGGTGCCCCGATCGCGGCGCGCGAACACCACGTCGATCAAATCCTGAAACGCGCCGGTCTGGCCGACGCCTGATCTTTTCCGACGTCCCCGCATGAAACTGAAAAGACCCCTTCTCAGGGGTCTTTTTTTTATGCGCCGAGAAAGCGGGTCAGGTGGTTGAGCGTGGCCTGTCTTTGCAGGTGTCCGTCAATGGCTCCCTCAAGACCGGACGCGGCGTTGTCGGTAGGTTCGTGGCCCTCGACAAAGCCATAGTGGTTGGCACCTTGCAGCACGACGTGCTCGGACGGGACGGTGTAACGGGCGATGGTCATGGCCACCCGATCCGGCGTGGCGATGGTGTCGTGGGTGCCGCTGATGAACATGACCCTGGTCCGTTCGGGGCGGCTCAGGGGGGTGTCCTCTTGTCGGTAAGGCAGCAACATGGTCAGCAGCTGCGGTTGCAGCGACGCCCCCATGACGATTACGCCTTCGATGTCCTGCGGCGGCCTATAGCCTTCGGGACGGGTGATCCTGTTGTTACGCGCGGGGTCGGTTTCCAGCGCATCCAGCGACAGTGATCCGCCCGCGGAATGTCCGGCCAGATAGATCGGCAGGCCGTAGGAACGCAGGTGCCCGAACAGGGACTGCATTCCTTTCAGTCCGTCGATATCGGCCAGTTCGGGAATGACGACTGTCACCCCACGGGCATTCAGCCCAGACAGCCAATCATAGCGGCGCGCGGCACAGCCGAACCC
This sequence comes from Brevundimonas sp. GN22, assembly GCF_054824005.1. NCBI lineage: Bacteria > Pseudomonadati > Pseudomonadota > Alphaproteobacteria > Caulobacterales > Caulobacteraceae > Brevundimonas > Brevundimonas sp. GN22. Next base: position 18,008 of record NZ_JSYD01000094.1, read on the forward strand.
CGGCACCATGGCCAGAACGGCACGCGCCGCCGGTGCCGTATGCAGCCGTGCCGTGCCTATGCCCTCGATTGTAATCAGACGGGCGTCTGCCTTGGCGGTGCCAGCCATCCCTGCCCCCAGTGCAGCCACAAGAAGTGTACGGCGGTCAAAAACGAGGCTGCCCGGGCAGCGAGCCCGGACAGCCTCTTTCGAATGCGCCGATGTGTTCAGCGTATCAGCCAACGATCGGTCCTTGTTCATCACGCAGGGAGCGGTCGACACGCTGGCGCAGGCGCTTGGCGAGGATGCCGTGGCGGCGCTCGTCCAGCGGGAAGTTCCACAGCATCAGCGAGCCAGTGATCTTCAGAATGGTTGGAATCAGAACCACCACGACCATGATGCCGAAGGTGGCAAAGCTGTCGTTCACAGCACCGGCCTTGGCGTCATAGCCGAACGCTTCCAGCGCCATGAAGCCTGCTGCTGCACCGATGGCCGAGGCGATCTTGGTGGTCAGCAGATAGAAGGCGAAATAGCTGCCGGTACGCACGACGCCCGTCTTCCAGGTGCCATAGTCGATGACGTCGGCAAGGATGGCTGCTGGCAGGACCATACTGGCCGCCACGCCGATACCCATGACAACGACAACCCCCGTCGCGAACAGGGCCACGGTTTCCACCGGAAGCGTGCTGGGGTTCACGAACCAGAACAGGTTCATGGCCAGCGAGGCGATGATCATCGACGAGCTATAGGCGCGGTGTTTGCCGATCTTTTTCGACAGCCACGTCCAGAACGGAATGGCCACCACCGTTACGATGGAGAAGGCCGTCATCATATACGGGTACCACTGACCCACCTTCAGGTATCCATCGTAGAAGGTGAACATCAGTTGCAGCGCGCCCAGACCGAAACCGGTCATGATGAAGCAACCCAGATAGACCCAGAACGGACGGTTGGTCTTCACCGCCTTGTACAGGCCCAGAACATTCGGGCGCTCGGTCGACACCGGAGCCACGCCCTTGGGCGCGCCGATCAGCGAGATCGCCGTCATCAGCGGGATGGTGATCAGGGCGACAATGAAGAAGTAGCCCATCATCTCCATCGAATAATTCGACGAAGCCGTCAGACCGACCCATGCAACAAGGATCGGCAGCAGGTCATTCAGCACGCTGCCCAGTTGCGAGGAAAAGCCGCGGAAGGCCGTGACCCGCGAACGGGTGTGATAATCGTCCGAAAGCTCGGCACCCCATGCGCTGTAGTTGATGTTCTGCATGGTCGCCGACATGTCGTAAACGACGCGCCAGACGAAGAAATACAGCAGGCCGATGCCCGGAGGGGGCTTCAGCAGGAAGAAGGCGGCCAGCACCATCAAGGTCGCGCCGGCGGCAATCCACGGCTTGCGACCAAAGCGTTTGGAGCGAAGGCGGTCCGACAGGAAGCCGAACAACTGGTCGTTGAAGGCCTCGATGAAACGGCCGGCCAGCAGCACCATACCCAGTGCGCCAAGGCTGAAGCCGAACTCTTTTGCGTACAGCTGCGGCACGAAGGCCGTGACCGGCTGCGACAGGAACATGATCGCAAAGGCCGCCACCGAATAGGCAGCGATCTGTTTGTCCGTCACCGGACCCGCAGCCACTTTACGCTGGGGATTTATTGCAAGAGCGGTCAAACGCTGTCCTCGCTAGAATCGAAAATAAGCGGGACGCCGAAGCGCCCCGCCCTTTTGGCCGAAGCCGATCAGTTTTCCGGAGTCGCGCGGGCCATACCCGCGAAGACGACCCAGCGACCGTCGCGCTTCAGCCACGTGTGGGTGACGTCGAAGCGGTCGTCCGACGGCGTGCCGTCAGCGCGGCGCGTGCGGTGCGACTTGTAATAGATTACCGCCGCATCGCCGTTCATCGAGAAGTCCTGGAAAGTCAGGGCAATCAGTTCGCGGTTGTTGGTGCGATCACCCGGACGGCCCAGATTGTTGGAGCGCATCGGGGTCGCGGTGACCGGAGGCCAAGCCATGTAACCCTCCGCAACATTGTTGCGGTAGTTGTCCATGTTGCCTTGTTCGCGGCCCGAGTAGATGGACAATTCCATCGCCCAGATCTCGTTCTTGGCGGCTTCGATTTCCTCGGCGGTCTGGGCCATAGCGGGTGCTCCGGCGGTCAGGGTGATGGCTGCAACTGCAGCCATCGTCAGACGGGTCATGGTGTTCATGGTTCTCTATTTCCCTATCGATCAGAAGGCGTAGCTGACGCGCAGACCCATGGTCCGCTTTTCGCCCGGATAGACGCGGGTTTGAACGACACCGGTGACCGGTGCTCCGTCGAGCGTCGAAGGCGTGAAGGTGGCGCGTGCGAGGTATTCCTCGTCGAACAGGTTACGCACCCATGCCGCGATGGTGATGTTGCTGCTCTGCAGACCGATCTGCAGGTTGGTCAGGGCCAGATCACCCTGCGTGTCCCAGTTCAGGCTGGTCGAAGGCTTGGCCTCCTGCCACGAGTAGTCGGCGCGGACGTAGCCGTCGAAGTCGCCGATCAGTTGCGGGAGGGTCCACTCGCCACCGATGGAGTATTGCGCCTTGGTGGTACGCGACAGTTGCTTGCCGCCAACGTCGATGGAGCAACCCGGTACAGTGATCGCGGTGCCGATCATGCGACCGCACGGTGCAGCGACTTCGGCGTCCTCGGTACCGTCCTTATAGGTCGGGTCCATCAGGGCGAAGCTGGTGCGCAGCGACAGGTTCGGGGTGAAGTAGTAGGTCGAATCCCACTCGATACCGTAGGAGGTCGCGCCCTCGTTGTTCTGGGTCACCGCCAGCGATGCGCCCGGGATTGCGCCCTGCACCTGAATGTCCGACCAGTCGATGTAGAAGACCGAGGTCGCAAACTGCAGCTTGCGGTCGAACATGGTGCTCTTCATGCCCGCTTCGTACGACCAGTTGGTTTCCGGATCGAAGGTGAACTCCGGCTTGCCACCGGCCTGCGAGTTGAAGCCACCGATCTTGTAGCCGTGCGCCGCCGAGGCATAGAACATGGTCGAAGGCGAGTACTGGAACTTCAGCGAGGCCTTGGGCGTGAAGTAGTTGTAGTCTTGCTCGCCCTTGGCGCCGCCGGTTGCTGCCGCGCCTTCATAGGTTTGCGTGTCGCTGCTGTAGCGACCCTCGACCGACAGGGTCAGACGGTCGCTGAAATCGTAATCGACCGAAGCGTAGATCGCCTTGCCGCTCAGATCCATCTTGCCGCCGCGGGCGAAGTTGAGCGTCAGCTGCGACGGGTCATTGAGGTGTGCATAGTAGCTGTACAGGCCGTCGCTGATGCTACCATCGAAGGCATACAAGCCCACGATCCAGCGCAGGCGCTGGTCGGCGGACGAGGTCAGCTTCAGGTCGAATGACAGTTCATCCGAGGCATCGCCCACGGTCTGGGCATAGCTCTGTTGTGACAGGTGGCTGCCCGGAGCAAGCGGGGTCGAGATGGCATCGGCCTTGCCGGTGCCGTCGTTGTTCTGGCCGAACTTCGCATAGGTGTGGCCAAGGGTGGCGGTGACCGTCGCGAAATCCATGTCATAGCTGGCGGTCGCATAGCTCAGGGTGCTGTAGCCGGTCAGGCCAGTCGCCGCCTCGGTATCGAGGTCCACGCTGGTCGGATAAGGCAATGCGCCGCAATAAAGCGTCATGCGGTCACCGCGAGGGCCGGTGGTCTGCGAGCCGCAGTTGTTCTCGGTCGTCTCGACGAAGGCGTACGGCGCCTGATCCTCGAAGGTGTCGGTGCGCATGTGGAAGAAGCGCGCCGAGAATCGGTCGTTCGGCTGGAACAGCAGCGAGGCACCGAGGTTACGGCGCAGGTCGTAGCCGCCGAGGTGACCACCGTCGCGGCGGTTGTCGATGGTGCCGTCGAACTCGCCTTCACCACCCCAAACGCGCAGGGCTGCGACTTCGCCGATCGGGATCGACAGGCTGCCTTGCAGCGACTTGCGGCCATAGTCGCCGATCTCGGCCTGTGCCGAGCCGGAGTAGTAGCCGAGGGTCGGCTCCTTGGAGACGTAGTTGATGGCACCCGAGAAGGTGTTACGGCCATAAAGGGCGCTCTGCGGGCCCTTGACGACTTCGACGCGGGCCAGATCCAGATAGCCGAACTCCATCCCCGAACGGTTGTTCAGGTAGATGCCGTCCACGAACACGCCGACGTTGCCGATCGGTGCGGTCTGGTCGATCTGAGCCAGACCACGGATGACCGGTGCCTGATAGGTGCCGCCGATGGACTGGAACGACAGACCCGGCGTCGCGGCAGCCAGAGTTTCCAGATTTTGGATACCGGCCTTGGCCATGTTCTCGGCGCTGAAGGCACTGATGGCTGCGGGAACTTCTTGAAGGGTTTCCTTGCGCAGACGTGCCGTAACCACGATGTCGTCAACCGAAGTGACGGATTGGCCCTCGGCGGACTGGGCGTGAACCTGTCCGCTGGACAGCATCACCGTGCCGAGCGCTGTGGCCGCCAATAAGAATTTCGAACGCGTAGTCTTGTTAGACATGATGGAAAACCCCTCTTCCTTGCGAGGGGCATTGGGGGGCCGCGTCAGGCTGTCCGCATCCGTTCAATCGGCATTTCTCGCGTGATGGATAGATTTGCGGGGTGCACGAACAGAAATGGCCGCGCCCTATTGGACGCGGCCATTTGGTCTTTCCGACAGGCGGATAGTCAGGTTGGTGCAGGAGCCTCGTCTGCGGTGCGGATGCGGTCGATGCCGAGCGCAAGGAGGACCGAAATGCCCACCATGGCCGCGCCCATCAGGAACGGAACCTGCGGCGCGACGAACGCATACATCGCACCTGCAATGATCGGACCAAGGATGCGCGAGGCGGCGGCAGCGGCCATATTGGCTCCCATCAGACGGCCCGCTTGACCGGGGGCCGCCTCCTTGGAAAGCAGGGACGCTGCCGTGGGCATGGACAGGGCCAAGCCCAGCGAAGCCAGCGCGATCAGCCCCGTCATCATGCCACCGCTAAGCGGAGCCGCCTGACCCAAAAGGGCCAGTGCCGTCATCGACAGGCCAAAGACCAGAACCTTGCGGTCCCCAAACCGGCGCACTGCGCGGGCGGTGACCAGCATCTGCACCCCTGCACCTGCGCAACCGGCCAGAGCGAAGGCCAGACCCAGTTCACGCGGCGACCATGCAAACAGGCGCTCGGTCCATAAACCAAACACGGACTCTACACCCGCGAAGGCTGCCATGACGCCCACGCCCACCAGGATCAGGCACAGCGCCGCGCGGCTGAGGCGGAAAGGCGCGTCCACCGCCGACTGCTTGTCGGCCACGGCCTTGCGTACAAACGGCACAGCCATGGCGATGATAAGGAAGCTGGCGAGGCTGAATGCTGCCGACAGCAGGAAGCACAGACGGAAGCCTGCCAGACCGTCCTCTGGCGAGGCCAGAAGACCGCCCACGGCTGGCCCCACAACGAAGCCAATGCTGGCGCAGGCGCTAATGATGGCCAGACGACCCGTCAGCTTTTCGCGCGGTGTCATGTCGATGATCAGAGCCTGCACGACACCGGTACTACCGGCCGCCACGCCGCACATCAGGCGCGCAATCAGGCAAAGCGCATAGGTCGGGGCATAGGCCATGCCGATATAGCCGACCACGCCCAGACCCAGCGTCATCAATAGAACGGGCTTGCGCCCCAGCTTGTCGGAAAGACGTCCCCAGACAGCCTCGCCAATTGCCTGACCGATCGAAAACACGGCGAAGATCAGACCGACCTGCCATGCATCGATCTGGAACGCGCGCGCATAGGACGGCAGCAGAGGGATCGCCATGCCGAAGCCGATGGCCCCGATAGCGACGGTCATAAAAAGTGCCAGCAGCGTCAGCGGCTGGCGCGTGGTGTCATTCGACATTGGGTCAGATCTTTCGGTTGGACCCGCACAAGTCACCACTCCGTCATGACCGGAAAAGCCGCATCGGTCCTTTATCCGCATGGCGACTATCGAGAACGGCGTTCCGGACATTCGCCCTTACGGGATTTCATAGTACCGTCGAGCTAGCATCGATGGAGCGCGACTATGCCTGAAGCCGATACCGTAAAACCCGCCGCCATGTTCCAGACCGCCGTGGGTATGACCCAGCGCAGCCGCGCCAGCCTGGACATTCTGGGCGCCATGCTGAAATACGCCGCTGTCGACCTGCGCGACACAGCCCGCGAAGAGTTTGAAGCCTCGCCCAAGGGCCAGGCCCTGAAGGCCGCCCACGAGACCCCGGGCACGCCCGAGGAAATCGCCGCCCGCGTGGACGAGGCCAAGGAACTGGCCTTCAGCAGCAATATCTACCGCATGGAGCGCTTTGTTCAGCGCTATGTGGCCGAAGAAATGATGGCCCGTAACCTCATCTCGGTCGAAGAGAAGCGCGAGGATTACCTGCGTGACGCGGCCCTGCCGGTGAATGGCGCTGGCGGTACGCTGGAGCTGAACCCGGACATCGAGATTCCGGACTATTACGACGGCGTCCACTACCACCTTGCTCCGCACGGCATCGACGACTTCGATCTGGGCGGCAAGGGTGCCGGCATCGGCCGCGTGTTCAAATACGGCGGTTTCGCCGCCGTACCTCCCGGCTCGAACATCGCCCGCCAGCGCATCGACGTGGTCGAGCAGTTCCGTCGTCGCGACCACAAGCGCATCCTCGAGATCGGCTGCGGTGGTATTGGCACCCTGATGGCGCTCCGCAAGGTCTTCCCCGAAGCCGAACTGATCGGTTGCGATCTGAATGGTCGCGGCCTGAAGGAAGCCCACCGCATGGCCGAGCGCATCGGCATGCAGTTCCACCTGAAGCAGGCAGACGCCCGCGCCACGGGTCTGGAAGACGAGAGCGTCGATGCTGTGTTCAGCTATGCGGTTCACCACGAGGCACCGGTGCCGGTGAACATCGAGATGTTCAAGGAAGTGCATCGCGTGCTGAAGATGGGCGGCGAGTTCGTTATCTCCGATCCGGCACCCTTCCGCGGCGTAGATATCTTTACCGCTGTTCTGCTGGAATGGGACAACGACCACCGCGAAGAGCCCTACTTCCGCGAAACCTGCCTCGCCTCGTGGGAAGGCGAACTGAACAAGCTGGGCTTCGAAGCCGAAGCCTATGCGCTGGGCCCGAACGGCTATCCGTGGGTGACCCGCGCGGTGAAGGTGGCCTAACGGCCACCGCTACCGCTCCTTGAGCATAGAAAACCCCGCATCGCCGAAGCGATGCGGGGTTTTTGGTGGCTGGGACTTGGAGGGAACTCAGCCGACGCTGGAAAGACGGGCCGGCGTGAAGTCGCCTGCTGCGGTGATCGACAGGCTGCGGCTAATCTCGGCAGCGCAGCGTTTCACCTCATCGCCATAACGGCGCAGGGCGTCTTCGGACTTATAGGCGACCGAGAAGTAGACGAGGTCGATAGCCCCCACCACGCGACCGTTGGCAAAGACCGGTGCGCCGATGGATGAGGTCTTGCCGGGCGTCAGGCTGAAGCGGTTGCGTCCGCGCTGGGCCACGCCCTGTTCGCGGATTTCCTCCAGCATCACGTCCGATTGGATCAGCAGGTAGGTGTGCGGGTCGATCGGTGCCTCGCCCGCCATTTCGATGGCTTCGAAGATCTCGGCCCGTTCGCGCTCTTCGGCGAAGGCCAGATAGGCGCGGCCACCGGCGGTCTCCAGCAAGGAGAAGGTATGGCCGGGGTAATGGCGATCCAGAACCTGCGAGGTCATGGCATCGGTGCAGTCGCGCACCATCATCTCTGCGCCGAAACGGGTGGACAACAGTACAGGCCAGCGCGTGACAGCCGTCAGCTGTTCCAGCTGCGGCCGCGCCAGAGCCACCAGTTCGCTGTGCTCCTGGAAGCCAGCCGAGAGGGCGCGAACGAAGGCGGTCGGGCGGTAGCGTTTACGGGCCGGTTCGCGCTCGATCAGTTCCTCGTGCATCAAGGTCTGAACAAGTCGGCAGGCTGTCGGATAGGGAACCGCCGCGATACGCGCGATCTCGGCCATAGACATCGAACCCTGACGGTTGATGGCTCGCAGCACAGCCAGACTGCGGCTTACCGAGCGGATCGGAACGCCCTTTTCCATCACACTACCTCCGACAAAACTACACGAACAAAACTTCGCAGAACGAGGTTGACCGGTCTTTGTTCGATCAACCAAGGCGCAAATATGACACCTATCCGACAGATGGATAGTGTAGTTCAGCGGACAGAGGTTGTTTTGCGATCAATACATCGTGCGCGAGGCGCGAAGGTCATCGCGCGCGCCGTGCAAAAGCTGAGGAAATAAGAAGGGATACAGAGACAGGTTGTACCATTTGGCCAGAAGATCGGCCTCTGGCGACGGCTTCAACCTTTGTCCCCACTCAAATCCGATAGGGGCCGGCAAAAACGAGCTGTCTCCCATTGCAGACAAGTTCAACGGCTTGTCCTCGGACCTCATGATGATCAGATCGGCACCAGCCTCGATGTAGGCAGCCGTTCGGTCGACCACCGATGCGCGGCTGTCATCCGGCTCGATTTCTACAACCGCAGCGATCAGGCAGTAACGGCGCGCATCGAGCGCCGCCT
>NZ_JSYD01000095.1:0-3059 GCF_054824005.1 Brevundimonas sp. GN22
CAAGAGTTTATCCAGCGACAGGGCACCCGCTCCGCCCGATGCCAGACACAGGCCGACAAAAATGAGAATAGCAGGCGGAAAAAGTTGGCGGAAATCCTGTCCGACGCCCGCCAGCAGGACGACGGCGACGACAAAGTTGGCAGCCAGCATAAGGCCGGCCCATCGGGTCCAAAGCCCCGGTATCAAAAACACGCCGACGATAAACTGTGCCCACACCGAAACCGGAGCGGAAACGGCGGGCAGGGGACATCGGATGGACGTCAGGAACTGCTCGAACTCGGCCATCCGCGCGACGGAGGTGATGTTGTCCCACACGCCATAGATCAGAAACGCCCCGAGAAAGAGGCGCAGTGCCAGCAGCGTCAGATCATGAAACCTCGACAATCCACTCGGCACTGCACCCTCCCTTCCCCGTAAGGGGTGATTAGACTTCCATATCGTCCGGCAGGCCGACGGCGTGGAAACCGGCGTCCACGTGAACCACTTCACCGGTGGTCGAGCGACCCAGATCCGAGGTCAGCCACAGAGCGGCACCCGCGACGCCTTCCATCGAGGTCTCTTCCTTGATCAGCGAGAACTGCGCCGACTTGGAGTGAAGGCCACGGCCACCCGAGATGCCCGCCAGCGACAGGGTACGCATGGCACCGGCCGAGATGGCGTTGACGCGGATGTTCTTCGGGCCGAGGTCACGGGCGATGTAGCGGGTTGCCGCTTCGAGCCCAGCCTTGGCAACACCCATGGTGTTGTAGTTCGGGATGACGCGTTCCGAACCCAGATAGGTCAGGGTGATCATCGAGCCACCGTTCGGCATCAGTTCAGCCGAGCGACGAGCGACGTCGACGAAGCTGAATACCGAGATGTTCATGGCCAGCAGGAAGCTGTCGCGGGTGGTGTTCTCGACGAACGAGCCTTGCAATTCGTTCTTGTTGGCGAACGCTACCGAGTGAACCACGAAGTCGATCTCGCCGAAGGTTTCCTTCAGCGCGGCAAAGGCGGCGTCCATCGAGGCGTCGTCCGAGACGTCGCACGGAATGATGGCCTTGGCACCGACGCTTTCGGCCAGCGGGCGCACGCGGCGCTCTAGGCTTTCACCCAGATATGTGAAGGCCAGTTCCGCACCCTGGGCCGCCAGTTGGGAAGCGATGCCCCATGCTATCGAGTTGGAGTTGGCAACGCCCATGATCAGGCCCTTCTTGCCCTTCATCAGCTCGCCCGTAGGCATATCCCAACCATCAGCCATGGTGTGTCTCCTGGAAATCCAAATCTGTTGTCCGTCTTTTGGACGCGCCCGCCCGTACTGACAAGACGCAGGGTCAAGATAGAGGGCTGGCTTTGACCGCAGACAGGACTAGATTGGCTGTATGAGCCTTGATCCGACGACCGAGCCGCCCCTGGCGGGGCCCGTCTTCTGGGACCGCCGCGAACTGGACCAGCTACTGCGCGTCTATGGCCGCATGGTCGCGCAGGGCGAGTGGCGCGACTATGCAATGGCCGGGCTCAAGGACGCTGCAGAGTTCGCCGTTTTCCGCCGCCACGGCGATGCACCGGCCTATCGCGTGGAAAAGCGCCCGTTGCTTCGCCTGAAACAAGGTCAATATGCCGTGATGGGCGAGAGCGGAATGGTGCTGAAGCGCGGCCGCGAATTGGCTCAGGTGCTGAAGGTTTTCGACAGCCGTAAGTTCACTGTGGTGGAATAAAAAAGCCCCCGCCGGTTGGCAGGGGCTTTCTCGTATCAGGACTTCGGCGTGCTCAAGTCGGCGGCGACTGCGTCGCCGCCATAGCGCACTTAAAACCTATTCGCGCTGGCCGAGGAAGGCGAGCAGGAACTGGAACAGGTTCACGAAGTTGATGAACAGGCTCAGGGCACCGAAGCCGGTCGCCACGCCCAGAGCTTGCTGGTCGCCGCCCAGAGCGTAGTAGGTCATCTTCAGACGCTGGGTGTCATAGGCGATCAGGCCAGCGAAGATCAGAACGCCAAGGCCCGAGATCACCAGATAGAAAATGCCCGACTGAAGGAACATGTTCACCAGCGAGGCGATCACCAAACCGATCACACCCATGATCAGGAAGGTGCCGAAGCCGCTCAGGTCCTTCTTGGTGGTGTAGCCGAACAGGCTGAGGCCTGCGAACGACGCAGCCGTCACGAAGAAGGTGGTTGCCAGCGAACCGCCGGTGTAGCGCAGGAACAGAACGCCCAGACCCGCACCGATGGTCGCAACCACGGCCCAATACAGGATGTTCACGCCACGTGCGGTCGGATTCTTCATGAAGAACATCGAGCCGAACAGCATCACCAGAGGGGCGAACTGTACGACCATGCCGAGCATGGTCAGGCCGACGCGGCCGTCGTCCATGCGTGCGAACAGCAGTTGTTGCACAGCCGGAACGTTGCCGGTGATGTAGGCCAGCACGCCCGCAACAACCAGACCGATGGCCAGCTTGTTGTAAACGCCCAGCATGAAGGCGCGCAGACCGGCGTCGACGGACATGTCCGCCGACTGCGGAAGCGGGCGCGCATAGCCGTTGTTGAAGTCGCTCATCGCGAAATTCGTCTCCCAAATGGTCGGAGTATGCCGACCCTGAAAGAAATATCGGGTCAGGCAGGCTCCTATGCAAGGAAAACCCGCCTTTAACTCGCTTGTTCCAGCCGCTACCAACAGTCGCATGCTCAGACTTTTCACCGCCCTGCACGTCCCCGAACACATCGCCGAGACCCTGCAACGTCGCCAAAGCGGCCTGCCGGGTGCCAAGTGGCGACCACTGGATCAGCTGCACATCACGCTGGCCTTTTATGGCGATGCGACCGAGCGGCAGGCCGACGATCTGGCGTCCGAACTGGTGCGCGCGGAGGGCCGCGGACCGTTGGATCTGGAACTGAGCGGGGTCGGCGCTTTCGGCGACAAGCACCAGAGCCACACCATTTGGGCAGGCGTGAAACCCGACGAGGGGCTGAACCAGCTGGCGGCCCGCTGCAAGTCGGCAGGAGAGCGGGCGGGCCTTCCGCCAGAGCGCCGCGAATACCGTCCGCACGTGACGCTGGCCTATCTGAAACCCCAGAC